>NZ_JBFTQB010001052.1:0-1981 GCF_056398785.1 Paenibacillus sp. 01T422
ATCTACGGATTTTGATCGATACTACGTTCCTTTTTTTATAGGATACATAGGCTCGAGAGCGTTAACAGCCATTCAGTATTTGGCGATTCAAAAAGGGGAAGCATCCCTCCGTGCTGTGACAGCACGATATTTAGGAACACGGTTTTGGATCGGTATCGTGATCTCGAGTGCCTCTTTATTTTTCGACTCCTGGGTAAGGTATTTGATTCTTTACGCGGGAATTGCGATCGATGTTCTTCTGCCGGTCATCGGAAGACGGTTCTTGGTGCATACGCCTATTAATACGCATCACTTATTGGAGCGGTTTGCCTTGTTTACCCTGATTCTATTAGGGGAATTAGTGGTGAGTACTTTGGCTGTTCTTCAGAATAGCAACGGAACATGGTCATCGATTTTGTTCGCGGCATTGGCCTTTATACTCGTCATTGGTATTTGGTGGCAGTATTTTGAGAATATCGAGAGAAAAGTGGATAAAGCGCTGCAAACAGTTGGACAGACGATTATTTATGTTCATTTATTCGTTTATTTATCTCTCAGTACAATTGCGGCATCGATTCAGCTGCTATTTCTGGATGAGTTGGACTACCACTTTATTTTGGCGATGGTATTTCTCTCCGTTCTGTTGTATTTCGTCTCGACGTCGATCATCTTTCATCGGTACAGACATAAGCATATGCAGCTTAGACCGATTCATTTGGCCTTATTTTTAGGAATCCTCGGTGGTTTCTATGTTATTGATTTGTTCGTTGTTGTACCCAACTATGTGATTATTGCTGAAATGGCGCTATTTTTTCTGGTTTATGCGAGATTAGCAACCCGTTAGTAGTCCAAGAATGGAAGTATTCGAGGGAGGTACAGCGCTATGATATCTTTTCCGAAAATAACGCAAGCAAAGCTGCTGCAGCGACTAACTCATCCAGGCAAAAAAGTTCGCATGGTGCTTGATACAGATACCTATAACGAAATTGATGATCAATTCGCTGTTGTATATGCGTTGAAATCCCCTGAGCAGCTGCAAGTAGAGGCTTTTTATGCAGCTCCATTTCATAATGAACTGTCAGACGGGCCCGCGGATGGCATGGAGAAAAGCTATCAGGAACTGCACAAAATTTCTGCGCTGCTGCCAGAAATGTCCGGAATCCCGATTTATCGCGGATCGACGGGATACTTAGCTGGCGCTGAGTCTCCGCAGGATAGCGATGCGGCGAGAAATTTGGTGGAGCGGGCGATGGCCTCCCCAGAGGATGATCCGCTCTATGTCGTGGCGATCGGTGCCATTACGAATGTCGCGTCAGCAATACTAATAGAGCCGCGGATCATCGAGAAAATCGTCGTTGTCTGGTTGGGCGGACATGCTCTTCCTTGGCCAGATACGAAGGAATTCAACCTTGCGCAGGATTTGCACGCTTCTCGAACCGTGCTTAATTGCGGCGTGCCGCTCGTATTAATTCCGTGTATGGGCGTCACTTCGCACCTGCTCACAACGCTGCCGGAAGTGCGGGAGCATGTGAAGGACAAGGGAGAGATTGGTAGCTATCTCTACGAAACTTACGAGAATTGTGCGAAAGACCACTTTGCCTATTCGCGGGTGATTTGGGACATTGCGACGATCGCTTATCTGGTCGATGACAGCTGGCTTCCCAATGAGCTGGTGCACAGCCCGATTCTGTCGGAGGATTTCCGCTACAGCTTCGATGCTTCGCGGCATTTTATTCGTTATGTTCACTTTGTACGGCGTGATCTTGTATTTAAAGATTTCTTCAGCAAGCTGGAAGGCTGATTGAGGCAAGTGTTCGGGGAGTCCCTCCATCCGTTGGATGTGGGGGATTTTTGCGGTGTAAGTGTTCCCTCATTGGGAACTGAGGTCTGTGTTTTCAGCAAATTGTACTTAACGCCGATTCCTTCTGTTATTTTCCACAATTCATCCACTTTTGCGCAAGCAGCTCCACTTTCTACCTTTATTTTCACCATATATAGTAAG
>NZ_JBFTQB010001053.1:0-1979 GCF_056398785.1 Paenibacillus sp. 01T422
CTTCAGAACCGCTAACCAAAGATCGCAAGTATGCCGCGGCCTGTCGTTCCGATTTTATCGTAATACTTGGACCTGACAGATCACTTGGAGTAGGTTCTGCAAGTGCTTCTCTCGCTTTTTGAGGAGAAATCCGATCCTTGATCGTTTTAAAATAGGTCCTTGTAATATCTGTTAATCGGATAAGCTCAACTGGTTCTACAACGTGTGAGACAGCGGTTCCGCCAGTTTGATTAACCTTGAACCACCTGCTCATAACAGGAGATACATGAAAAGCTTTTTGAAGCTTAACTTCGACTTGCTGGTCTAGAATAAAATTAGAAAACTTTGCTGATCCTGTTACACCTTGAGGCAGCAATTCAGAGGATTTAGCCAGCTTTCTCTCTACGAGATCGCCGGCAGCCCCCGCTGGAAGTGCAATCTCAGATGATTCATTTGACACCAGTCTTCCGAATAAATCTGACACATGGTTGTGTGTTAGCCGAAAGTAGAGCCCATCTGTCTCCGAGGGATTAAAATTTCCTGTCACCAAGTCTTTGTGGCTGTTATCCCAAGTAAAAGTAAGCCGTTCGGCTGCTGCTCTAGCGATTTGCTGAAGATAAACTTTTTGATAAGCGTATAAGCTAACAAATAGGACAGTAATTGTACAAAATAGGATAAGAGGTAACACTAGGGATGCTTCTAATGTAAAGCTTCCCTGCTCACCATCTCTAAAGCGTTGTCTTCGGTTATGACCCACAGCTAGTCGTTGGACTTGGCGCACAAGGAGCCACCGCACTGTTGTCTTTGAGGTCAGAATTGGCATCCCCAATCAGCTTCTGAAACCACGAGACTATCCATTTTCTGAAGATAATTGCTATGGCAACAAGCACAGCTACAATCAATAAAATCTCTAAAGTGCCAAGTCCATCTTCCTCTTTCCAAAATGTTTTCAATCCTTCCATCATGCTTCTCATCATTTCTAACCTCCATTATTTCATCATCAGTAAGGCCGGCATGGCGACAATCACCATCACTACAACAAAAATAAGTACCATAGGAAAAACAAGCTTAGAGGAGGCTTCCTCTCCTAGTGTTCGGGCAACCGATTTTCTGCGCTGCCAAAGCTCCAAAGAAAGTGAATGGAGTGCCGCTACGAAATCACTTCCTCCTCGTTTATAGTTGAGCAGGATGGATGAAGTAAACAAAGACACTTCATGCAGCGCACAACGCTTACTAAAATCTTCCATCACCTTTGAAAATGAGACGTTCATTTCCAACTCATGAACAGCTTGCGCAAGCTCTATGTAGAGCGGTGATTGCGCCTTATGTGGTCGGACCTCAACACAGCGCATCCATGCTCGATTGACGGTTTCACCTGCATTGACGAGCAGCACGATTGTGCTCAAAACTTCAGGCAATTCCATGATCATCAGAAGCTGCTTCTTCCTGATCTTCACATCCAAGTCGCGTACCATGAATATGGGAAGCACCATCGCCACGATAAAACCAAAGCCCAAAAGTGATACATCTCCACCTGCAAGAACCGAGAAAAGCGTGAAAATAACTACACATAACAAACTCGTTGAGATTATCTCTGCTAAAAACCATTTACTCCCATAAGCTGATAAACTTCTGCCATATAATTTAATTAAGTTATGGTGGATTTTGGAGGTGAAATCCGGTAGTTTTTCCATCAGACTTAGCCGATCAACTAGTAAATAACTGCAAGGAAATAGTAATTTTATACGAAAGGGATACGGGGAGGTGGTAAGTATCTCTGCATATCGTTTGCGCCCCCACAACAACAAAATGAGAACTACCAATATTTCGAGTACAAGCAAAACTGTAATCCACATGTTACACCTTAATATTCATGATTTTTTGAGTAAGCATATAACATCCACCTAACAGCAACAAACTCGCGCTCATGATGAGTATCCCACTCCCTGAATATAAAGGCTGCATATACTCTGGCGATGAAAAGGCAAGTACAGCAACAA
>NZ_JBFTQB010001054.1:0-1974 GCF_056398785.1 Paenibacillus sp. 01T422
CACCATACGTGTGGTTGATCCCAAAATGATACGGCAGATAAGCGATATTGGGCGCATCGAAAATAGCTAGATCCGCGCGTTTGCCCACCTCGATCGATCCGATATCATCCCCGCGTCCCAGAGCATTCGCCGCGTTGATCGTGCAGGCGGTCAGGATTTCCTCTGGGGACATTTTCAAGTTGAGTGACGCCAGCATCATGATGAGTTGAATCGACTCTGTCGGACAGGAACCCGGGTTATAGTCCGTGGACAGAGCCACTGGCAAATCGTACTCGTCGATCATGTCGCGGGCACGCGCATGCTTGGATAGGCCGAGATTGAACGATGTGCCAGGCAGCAGCACCGGAATAACGCCGCTCTTGGCAAGGGCTGCCAATCCCTTATCCGTGGCTGCCAACAAATGCTCGGCGGATATCGCCCCTACCTCTCCCGCTAACTCTGCACCGCCGAGCGGGACGATTTCGTCCGCGTGGATCTTCGAACGCAGTCCTAAACGCTGCGCTTCAACCAAAATACGACGCGACTCCTCGACAGAGAAAACGCCTGCCTCACAAAACACGTCGCAAAACTCCGCGAGGCCCTCACCAGCTACCCTAGGCAGCATGCCGCTCACAATATAATCGATGAACGCTTCGCTGCGCCCCTTAAACTCCTCCGGCACCGCATGCGCTCCCATAAATGTTGATACGATATCAACAGCGTGTGCCCGATCTAAATGTTTGGCAACACGCAGCTGCTTTAATTCCGCTTCTAAGGATAGACCGTAACCGCTTTTCGCTTCAACGGTTGTAACACCATTCAGGAGCATTTCATCCAGGCTGCGGCGCGCCTTCTCATACAGCTCCTGCTCACTGGCTGCACGTGTAGATCTCACGGTATGAAGAATGCCTCCGCCCTGTGCCAAAATGTCCAAATACGGGACTCCAGACCGCTTTAGCGCCAGTTCATGCTCACGTGAGCCTCCATGCACTAAATGTGTATGCGGATCAACGAGACCCGGCGTGACTAGCCGTCCGCCGAGGTCCATCGTCAACGCAATTTCACTCCCTGCAAGCTGATCCTGAATCTCATTCACGGGTCCGAACCAAGCAATTCTCCCCTGCCTGATGGCGATCATCGCATCTTTGATCTCGTGTACCTCTTTCATGAACTGCCCGCAGCGAGGCCTATTTCCCTGTGGGGTCACCAAACTGCCAATACCCGTGAGGAGCAAATCAACTCGTTCCATTCTCACTCCTCCTTCCCTAACCCTGCTCACGCATCGGGATGCGAATGCCGTGTTTCTCCGCTGTTTCGACCGCTTCGTCATACCCGGCATCCACATGGCGGATTACGCCCATGCCAGGGTCCGAGGTCAGCACGCTGCGCAGCCTCTCTGCCGCTGCCTCCGTTCCATCCGCCACCACGACCATGCCTGCGTGAAGCGAATAACCCATGCCCACACCGCCGCCATGGTGAATAGAAACCCAAGAGGCGCCTGCCGACGTGTTGATTAATGCATTCAATATCGCCCAGTCGCCAACGGCATCAGAGCCGTCCTTCATCGCTTCGGTTTCACGATTCGGCGAGGCGACAGAGCCGCAGTCCAGATGATCGCGGCCGATAACAATCGGCGCCTTCAGCTCTCCGCTGCGGACCATCTCGTTAAGCGCGAGACCGAATTTCTCGCGCTCGCCATAGCCCAGCCAGCAAATCCGCGCCGGCAGCCCTTGGAAGGCGACGCGTTCGCCCGCCATTTTAATCCAACGATGCAAATGGGCGTTATCCGGGAAGAGGCGCAGCACGAGCTCGTCGGTTTTGCGAATGTCCTCTGGATCGCCAGAAAGTGCAGCCCAGCGGAACGGCCCCTTGCCTTCACAGAACAGCGGCCTGATATATGCAGGAACGAAGCCCGGGAAATCAAAAGCATTCGAGACACCTTGATCGAACGCAATCTGACGAATGTTGTTCCCATAGTCGAATACAATGGAACCC
>NZ_JBFTQB010001055.1:0-1965 GCF_056398785.1 Paenibacillus sp. 01T422
ACCTTAAGGAGATCATTGACGTGAACAAATCGAGAGCATTAGAAATCGCCGCATCCCCAGAAATGGCGAATGTGACCTTTAATGAAATTCCAATTTACATTCAAACTGTTGATGAAAAAAATGATACGGCCATGGTCTATACGCTCGATCAGCCAGAACTGGAGCAAGAAGTCCCTCTAATCAATTTAATTGAGCATTAAAATGCCGCGTATAGCTATATGTCAAAAAAGAGGATACCCCTCAGTCAACTTTATGACCTCTGGGATATCCTCTAATTGACGTATTTAGTTACGTTGCCACTAACATACAAACGCTAAATTTCATTCATTTCATGTAGCGATATGCCAGGAGATTCTTCAAATTCGAGATTTTCTGCAGCATCTTCTCCCCAACATTGGTTTCCCTCACCAGCTTCCGCTCCAGTTCTTTGTCCACCAGCCTTTTTATAGACAATACGTCCGTTCCGTTAAATAACACATCTTCTTTTGTATTAAATTTCTGATGGGCAACGAGCTGCATGCCAAAGGAATTATACAACAAGGTATATCCAGCGATGCCCGTTGTAGATTGATAGGCTTTGGAAAAACCGCCGTCAATAACAACCATTTTCCCGTTTGCTTTAACGGGGCTCTCTCCACGAATTTCTTTAACTGGCGTGTGACCGTTAATGATATGTCCATGGTCTGGATTCATATCAAATTCCAGCAGGATTTTCCTGCAGATCTCCTCATTTTCACGCAAATGGTAATAAGGGTTCTTTCTCTCCTTATAGGCTTCTTTATTTTGGATAAAGTATCGTTCAAAGGTGGTCATTTCTCTCTTTCCAAAGAGTGAAGAACACTCCCCTGTCCAGATGTACCATACCATATCCGTAGCCAGATCATCTGTCTCTTCCGGATGCGCAAAGGCGTAACGTAAATAGTATTCAAAAACATCGAGCAACTTTCGACCCGAATATGTCTTGTCTTCAATCTGCATTTCTTCCATGTCTCCTTCTTCATCCAAAGGAATACAGCCGTGAAATAACAAATTCCCGTTGTATTTTAGATAAAGGCTGCCCTTTTTCATAAGAAAATTCATATGTCTGGCCAGCTTTTCGGAATGCTGAACGGAGAACAGCAGCTTTTCCATCACCTGCTGCTCTTCCTCCAGCAATTCTTCAGGCTGCTGCGGATTTACAGTTGAGAAACAGGTGTTTTCCAGCGGGTAAGTATTTCCGCCGATCTTGATTTCAGTTTTGTCGTAATCGATTTGCTCAAGCAAAAGCCTTTCAGACATATTAAAGTACGGGCGTCTCTTGATAATAGGGATTTCAAGCTTAAACTGGATCATTGTAATGGCTTGATGAATTTTGGTAATCTGCAGGATTTCCTGCTCCGAACCGTTATGGTCGCTCTGACGCTTCGGTCTAAAGGCTGGATTGTCATCATAGTATTTCTCTGCCAAGTTCAGTAGTGGGCGAAGATTAATTCCATATACGTCTTCGATGATATCCAGATTGTCGTATCTGGCACAGATCCGGATAATATTCGCAAGGCAGACCAGGGAACCTACATAGGCGCCTATCCACAGGACATCATGGTTCCCCCACTGAATATCTACAGAATGGTAGTTGATTAGCGTGTCCATAATTTTATCGGGGTCCGGCCCACGATCATAGATATCTCCGACCACATGAAGATGGTCAACCACCAAACGCTGGGTCGTATAAGCAAGGCCGATAATGAGCTTGTCCGCCTGGCCCAAGGAAATAATTTGCCGGTAAATTTCCTCATAATATGGGTCCTTATTGTTAGTCGAATCCGTCTTGTATAGAAGCTCTTCTACAATATATACAAACTGCTCCGGCAGAGCTTTACGCAATTTCGAGCGCGTATATTTGGAAGAGGCATAAGAAATGAGCTTAAGCATTTGTTCAATCGTTTGTCTGTACCATCGGTTCAAGGCTTGTTTATTGCACAGGTC
>NZ_JBFTQB010001056.1:0-1956 GCF_056398785.1 Paenibacillus sp. 01T422
GTGTTTTATTGGGTATAAGGCCCCTAAACCCCCACATTTCACCATGAGAATCCTTGGAAAGACATCGATGCAATAACCGGCGTAAGCTCCTAACATCAATTCCTGTCTGTTCAGTAATCTGATCAACTGAAAGCTTTCCTGATAAATACAACTTTACTGCTTGCTGTCGTACCAAGAATTTTTCTTGATCACGATGAGGCAACTTATCAATGAATACCATGTGCCAATTTAACATGCATAGTTGATCGGGAGTATACAATTCATTTTCAGTTAACCGCTTGTTGGCCATTTGTAGTCCACACCTCCGTTAGAGGGCATTGAGCTTTCCAGCATATCTGAATCTACTTTGACTTTGAAATTAAGCCAAAACAGAACCTCATAGATTTGGAAAGCGTGAAGCCGATTCGATTATAAATTTCTATCAGCTTGTTTTTCCTTTTTTAATTAATTGCATCAACTTAAATTGATCCGTCATCCGCTTCAAAAGGTTGACTCCAGCTTAAGAGATAATTCAATATTTGAAAAAATCGTAGTTTTTTCTCTTGCTTCCAATTCTTATTTCTGGACAGCTGTCTACCCCGAAGTCCCTTAAATCTTGAGTTTGTGTTGACCAGTTCTTTCAATTAATTTACTTCTATACGCTTTCCAATAGTATTGCTATTACGTGTACTACCTTAATTGGAATTGATGTTTACAGCTGAAGCCCTACCAAAATGTTGCTTTCTTAACAATAGAAGATAAACTATTAAGGTTCAATAGATTCGACAATAGTTCCAAATTTATGCGAAAACCTTACATAAAACCACGAAACCATCTACATAAGTTAGAAAAAAAATTGTTCTAAGAAGAACATAATGACAGGGCTAGAACACAAAATAATGTTCTGCTTTGTCATTTTCATTAAACATTCATTATATATAATTTTTTAGTTTTTCATTGATTCAGGTGCCATGTGTTAAAGAATGTTCTCTCGAATATAGCATCGTCATTAGATGCGAAACAGTGTAACACGAGAAACGCTGCCACTTGATTAAAGTTGTTTAGCTAATATCATATTTTTTGTTGCATTCAGTAATTTCCAACTCTCCAGATGACACCTTTTCTAGGAAAGTAAATTTGTTCAATACACTGTCCTGTTGGATGAAAAATTGACTTTGAAATGAAGAAAGCCCAGTAAGTACAAGGGTTTATTTGATTTTTGTATAATTCATAATTTAAAATAGTTTTGAAATGAATTTTAGCGATTGGAATTACATATTAGTTTTGAAATACTTCTGACAAATTAAATAATTAATTAGCCGTAAGTATTTGAACATAGAAATTATCTTTGAATTCTTGTAATAAAAAGTACCCGAGATAAGGGTGCCTTTCATGTAGGTCATTTACTCAACGTTTCTAATTGATTAATTTCCAAGTATCTTCATCATACTTTTTTACGATTTCAACAATGCCAGTTCTCTCTTCTGCTACAATCCTCCACTCATGAAGTTCCTTATTTGCAACTTTTTCAATATATATATCCCAAATTAACGCTAATTTATTATCAGAAAGTAACTTTTCTAACGATTCTTTTTCTATTAATAATCCAGTGTTATATCCTTCCAATGCCAGGTCATAACATATCAACTTTCCTTTATTGTCAAACCAATACCCTTCTTGACCTCCTTGTTCTAATTCAAGTTTTTTTACGATATATTCGGAGGGCATTAAATAACTTACAGATTTCTCAATTGAATTATCGTATCCTTTCTCCCATAAATATTCCAAAGTTGTATCAATCAGGTCCCCCACTTCGTCTTTATCAACTTCCGAATGGTAATCCCTGTATGCTTGGTGCCAATAATATTCTCGAGAAAATATTTTATATATCGATTTCCAATGATTACTATATGAATGATCGTGAACTTTTTCACTATTTGCATATTGTTTCACCATATTGACTGGCACTAATAAACC
>NZ_JBFTQB010001057.1:0-1955 GCF_056398785.1 Paenibacillus sp. 01T422
GTAGAGATGATACACTTCCGGTGCGTCGAAGTTGATGGTTTTTTTGACCAGACGTAAACCCAGAATACCCGCGTAGAAATCTACAGTTCCTTGTGCGCTTTGAACGAAAGATGTTATATGATGAATACCTGCTGTTTGTTGTTGTGTCATTTGAATACACTCCTCTATATTAGTTTTATAGTTAGTTTTAGTTATGTCCTGCCCTGTACAGAAAGAATCTTAGAATAATAATGCATCAATCGAGTACGCGCCAGCTCCGATTAGGGCTACACCTACAACAACCGCAAGCAGCAGAAGATTGTACTCATAACCGCCGGTTGTGTTCCAGTAGCCATTTTTACCGTGTACTTTGGCAATCGCCATCACCATCGTCAATGCAATCAGCAAGGAAGCAAATACGGTACCTAAACCCGCTGCGAACAATAATCCTCCTGCAAACTCCATCAAACCAGCCACAACCGCCATTGCTACACCAGGCTTAATGCCAATGGACTCCATCCAACCACCCGTTCCTTTCGGACCGTAGCCTCCGAACCAACCGAACAATTTCTGTGAACCATGGGCCATGAAACTGAGTCCCACAACCAAACGGATAATCAGCAATCCCAATGCGATGCTCATAAGTAATCTCCTCCATTTCAAATTTAAGAATCTTTAATTTAAGATATTTGATAAAAGCTAAAGTAGTTACTCCTCCTTATGAGGACAAACTACTCTTCTATTTGAATCCGTCCTGGGCGAACTTGCCGAGCTTTTTTAACAATTGACTAGCGACCTTCTTCTCTTCCGCAGTAAGACCAGCCACAGCACTCTCAATCACTCCAATATGCTGAGGAAAAACTTCTTCAATAAATTGCTTGCCCTGAACTGTAATTTCCGCAAAAACAAGTCTTCGGTCTTCCGTAGATGTCCGGCGGACAACAAACTCTTTCTTCTCCAACTTATCGACCACGTAGGTGATATTTCCGCTGCTCATTAGCACCTTGGAGCCGATTTGTTGAATGGGCTGCGCTCCTTTATGGTAGAGAAGCTCCAGTACGCCGAATTCAGTCCGGTTCAATCCATGCTTGCGGATGTCGCGGTCGCCGTGTGCGTTGACCCACTCGCTTGCTCTGGAAAGTGCGATGTAGAGATCCAAGGAATCATTTCGCATTTCGCTCATTAGGTTCACCTCATTTCGTCGTTTGTTTTGTTTGTGTTTAATGTCTTGAATTAAAGATACTTTAATTAGAGATAAAAGTCAACACCTGATTTTAGAATTGTTGTCTGTTCGCCAAGGTCCTTCATGTAGCGTCTCGGATGCGCGCGGTCCAATCTAACGGACTCCAATGCCGCTATTCTCCCGATTCGCCTCCATATTGTAGAGCTATCGGACTGTGGAGCCGTTATCTACCCTTTTTATCGTTGTTTTGGGTGAAATCAGCGTATTAACGGGCCCATGTGTCCGTTAAATTCTAATTCAACCCCAAAACGAGTAGATAACGTTATCTCAGTCCGTTAGCTTCAAGCTCCCGTGCCAGACATTTCCTGCGTGAACAAACACCCCATCTTTCTTCAGAAAGATGGGGTGTTCCTGTGTTCCTGTGCCCGAATCCTAACCCACCACAGCCGACTCGCCCTTCTGCAGCTGATACATCTTCGCGTAGCGGCCATTCAGCGCCATCAGCTCATCATGATTGCCGCGCTCGGCTATCTCCCCGCGGTGCAGCACAAGAATCTGATCCGCATCGCGGATCGTAGACAGCCTGTGCGCGATGACGAGGGTCGTGCGCCCTTCGCTGACAACCTTCAGCGCCTGCTGGATCAGCCCTTCGGTCTCGCTGTCGATGCTCGCTGTCGCTTCGTCCAGTATAAGGATGGACGGGTCGAAGGCAAGCGCTCGCGCGAACGAGATGAGCTGCCGCTGCCCAGAGGACAACGTGCTGCCGCGCTCCACCACTTGCTCATCGTAGCCA
>NZ_JBFTQB010001058.1:0-1954 GCF_056398785.1 Paenibacillus sp. 01T422
ATTATGAACAATGGGTTTAAGAGGTACAACAGGTTGAATCTGTTTCCCCTTCATTTCAGCCAAATAACGCAACAAGATTTGCTCTACATGTTCTTGGTCACTTTTCACCACAGGTACAGATGGAAGCTATTTCTGAAGCTTTGGATGCCGTTTGATCACCGTACGAAAAAGCCGCTTGGCTGCATCTCGGAGTACGTTTAGCGGGCGTTGTTTTTGGCTAGAAATTCTTGTTTCATTGAAGTAATTCAGAACTATTGTTGCAAAGGTTAGTTTGTTTCAGCAGACTGACCTTTTATTATTACGTTTATTCTTCTTAATGCTAACTATATTCTAGGATTATGAGTATAGTATTGGAATTAACTTTTACCAAGGAATTGACAATTCACCTTAATGTACCGTTCTCCAGTGGTGCTTAATACATATTCGTCATCATGATTCTCACCTTGCTGTTAGCTACTAATTATAGTGGAATTATCCTCACAAACCAGCATCTATCAAACATACTCCAGGGTCTATAAAATTACAAAGATGGAGGGGTGGCTTACAACAAAAACACCGACAAAATAGCATTAATAATAGGCATGGAACAGACAGGACATTACTAGTACAACTGGTATAACTTGGCCAATTCGCTTGCCCAGAAAGGCATTAACATTGTTTTCCTTCAAAAAAAGCATTAACTTGTCCCACTGATTCAAGCACTTAACACTTTTCTATCCTAATTCCCATATTGTAGATAGTGCGTGATATTAACCTATTTTTTAATGAGTTACCTGAGAAAATTATTTGGAAAGTAGGAGGAGAACATGTACGAACAATATGTAACCTATGAGACTTGCGATACAATCAGGTCTAGACAGCGAAAAGAAATCTGCTGAAAAATATTTGGCCGGTTTAAAAGTATTCTCAATTGTGAAGTGAGAAGAACAACGCCGCCGCGGGGGATTCGCGCGCATGTAAATTATGGAGGCACATTTGTGTCATTAATGGAGGGCTCATTTGTGTCATTAGACAGCTGAAGAAGTAGACATTGTGCTATTGGAATTGACAGAAGAGGTCTGTCGCGATGCGCGTGCGAAKGGTTACTCGAGTGGGACTGTACATGTATTTTGCATGTGTTCCCCATACGATGCACCTATTGGATTTAGTCAGCAGCGGAAAATGCCCTTTACCACGAATAATACATTAAAAGTTTTCGGATCAGTTCGTGAAATATTCCATCGTAAYTGGAACGGGAATCCCGTGCGTAAAGTCGGAGTAACGCTTGGATCACTTGATAACGAGGAGATCACGCAGCTAGATCTATTTGAAGACATTACGAGGATGCGTAAGCTCGATGGTGTATTGGATGGAATAAAGGATCGTTTTGGAAATACGGCGATTATTCACGCTTCGAGTCTAATGAAAGCTGGTCTAGCTACTGATCGAGCTGGCAAAATTGGAGGTCATTATAAATGAGTAAGAAATTAGAACTTAATGGACTTTGGGAATCCAGCCGGATGATGCTTCCTCAACATAAAGAGTCGGCGATTAGAAATCAAAGAGAAAGTCAGCGTATCTCACGACCTATACGTGATGTGCAAGAAATACAACAAATATCAGCTGTGCTGAGTCTATCGCAAATGTACAAGAAACCAATTGAGTTAATTTTATATGAAATTGTTAGCTGCACTTTTTGGCTCTTACCAAATTTGGTCTTGGGTGAAACGGGGAAATCTATAGTCTGAATTCAAAAATAAATGATAAGAAGGGGAAAGTATATTTGTAGTTGCTAATTGGTTCGTAATTTTAGTTAAGCCATTCCACTCCCTCGGTATAATCTGATATCCTCACGCAAGCTCGTCTATTCGCAGGATTTTATCCTTTAGATTTTAATGATGAACGAAAGATAGCGAGATATATTAGGACGTGTCGTTAAAAAGGCGTGCGGGAACAGAGGTGGAGTTGATTCACC
>NZ_JBFTQB010001059.1:0-1954 GCF_056398785.1 Paenibacillus sp. 01T422
GTTATTACCGCTGTAAAGCATGAGAAACGAGCGACTATGGAAATGATCGGTATCGATATCCGATACAAATTCGCTGCTCCTGTGAAACAATATCTCATGCAGTACAATTTCTTCTGGTACAGCGGGGTCGATGTCAACCATAGCAACTATGCCACGATTCAGGTCGGTGGACAAACCATCCAGCAAGTCCTTGGCAGTCAAAATTATATTGTGCAGATTCAAGGCCCTGGCGCAGCAGCTGGGAATCCGTCAGCAGTGGCAGCACCTTCAGCATCTGCCGCTATGGATGCGACGAAGCCTGCTGTGAATTTGGCGCCGACTTCTTGGGTGAGTACGCTCAAGACTTACGTCCTCATGGGGATGGAGCACATCTGGTCGGGGCTTGATCACATGCTGTTCGTGCTTGGTCTCCTGCTAGCTGCCGAGCAAAGGGTCTGGAAGATAGTGCGACTGATTACAGCCTTTACAATAGGTCACTGCATTACGCTAGTCCTATCTTCTCTAGAGGTCGCTTATCTCTCACCTAAGATTGTCGAACCCTTAATTGCGCTAAGCATTCTGTATATTGCTGTAGAGAATATATGGAAGCGAAAAGAGAGTGCGCGCGTTATCGTTACGTTGTTGTTTGGCCTTGTGCACGGATTCGGATTTGCCGAGGTGCTGCGAGGAACGTTGTCTGGACATATGGCCCTTCCTTTATTTTCATTCAACCTGGGTGTAGAAATTGGACAACTTGTGGTCGTAGCGATTGTGATTCCAGTGCTCCTGTGGATGAAACGGTTGCCACTACAAATTAAATGGAATCAATACGCTTCCGGGATCATTGGTGTGTTCGGGCTTTACTGGTTGATTGAACGCATTATTAGCCAATAAAATTATTTATGATGAGGGGACGTTATCAAGTTGGTTAAAAAGAGTTTCAAACGATGGATATCCGGCGCGACTGTAGCCGGTATGATGTTCAGCATGTTGACTCCTATGGGGGCAAATGCCGTAGAGAACRACGCGCAGATCAGCGCGGTCGATTATTCCAAATTACCTAAGCTGATGATTACGGAGCTTGTTCCGGATACAGCGAATATCAGCAGTTCAGACGCTTATGAATTTATTGAAGTTTATAACAATACGAACAAAACACTGGATTTTAAAGATTACAATCTGGTGTACCGATATCCAGGGACGAGCACCGTTTGGGGGCCCTATCAGAATGGAAATCCCAATGGGAGCATGAAAATTCCTGCGCAATCCTCCATCGTCCTCTGGGCAATGAATACGGATAAAGGGATTAATTTAAACCTGCAAGCAGCGGATTTCAATCAGAACTTCCATACGAATTTGCAAGAAAATGTGWACCTTTTCCGCGTTGACGGCGGTGGCGGCATGCACAACAGCAGCCCAAGGGATCTCGTCATTCAAGAGAAAGACGGCACGGATATCTCGATTGCCAGCTACCAGAACGATGATCAGACGAAACCGGAAAAAGGGATTTTCTATCGCTTCCCAGTGGACGGATCGAAGAACATGGTGATGTACGGTTCGGGTGCCGACGCGAATGCGACCGCTGCCACCCCAGGGACTATCGACCCTACTCAGGTTCCGCCTGTTCCGCTGTATTTCTCTGATCCTCCTGTCATCGGCCACACGCCGGTTACCCAAGGCGATCAGAAGAATGACTTGATCTTGCAAGCTCAGATTGCTAACACAGAGCAGAATGAAACGGTATCTGCTGCCGTTTATTATCAGTTGGCCTCACAATCGAGCTATGAATCCGTACCTATGACAGTGACGGGCAGCAATCAATATCAAGCTGTCATTGCTAAGGACAAGCTAACTGAAAGCCAATTGAATTACTACATTCAAGCGAATGACGGTTTCAGTACGGTGAGATCGAACGTTTATAACGTAAATATTACGCTTGATCAATCCGACTATTCGAAAGTTCCACCGCTTATGG
>NZ_JBFTQB010001060.1:0-3401 GCF_056398785.1 Paenibacillus sp. 01T422
AGGACAAGTCCCCTGCTTCCCTTAATACATCAAAATTACGATTAATGCTCCGATAAGGACACCTAGGCTTTTCCACATTTTCTCGTAACGGCGCTGATCTTCCCTAGACTCGGTTTCTTCTGCCTGAAGCTGAGAGATAGCGAGCCGCAAATGCTTGATTTGATCGCTGCGATCCGTCACCMCCAGCACAGATCCAAGCTGCAGGATAACCTCTTGCTCGGCTTGCTTCATCGATGTTCTTCCCCATACGTCCTTAACGCTTCTATGCCAAATGTCACGAGTAGATGTCCCGTCATTCGCCAACAACCGCTCCGAAGTTAATCGAAACAAGGAGGAAAGAGGTTCCGCAACTTGTTTGCCAAGCGAGGAGAATGCTTCAGGCAGTGGTGTAAGGGCGTATGTGATTTCTGTCTCCATGCGTCCAAGTGCTGAGATCAGCAGCCGGATTTGTTTAGGTCGCCTAACATAATGAGCAGCTTGCAGAAAGCCATACAAGGTGGCGGCACTGATAATGAGTACGCCGCCAACGAATTTCAGCATCTTTCATCATCCTTTACGTGCAGGATAGAGTTCCAACGGCTTACCCAGCCGATCCAATATGCGAAATCCAGCAGGCTCGCCTTTTCTTCGATGCAAGATGACATATCTCGTAAATACACCCTCTTCCAAAAGCTGCTTCAGCACAGGCCTCATGCGGACATCCTCATAATCAGCGCCATGCGCGGTTGCTACGACGCGAATCCCCGTGTGAACAGCCTCGTGGATCGCTCCTGCATCCTCTGGCCGGCCGATTTCATCGACGACCAGCACATCCGGCGATAATGATCGGATCATCATCATCATGCCTTCCGCTTTTGGACAACCATCCATGACATCTGTTCTCGGCCCTAGATCGAATCTAGGAACTCCCTTGACACATGCCGCCAGTTCCGATCGTTCATCGACTACGCCTACCTTCTTGCCTGCTGTACCCAGCCCATTCACGCCCCACTCTCCGCGGCTGATGAGCCTCGCCATGTCACGGATCAGGGTTGTCTTCCCTTGCTGCGGTGGTGATATAACGAGCGTGTGATGGATGCTCCTCAGAATCGGGTCGAAGAGATGCGGCAGCACCTGCCTGCCTACACCTTGAATCTCGCGTGCAATTCGAATGTTGAAAGAGCTAACATCTCGAATCTGTTTGACATCTCCTTGATCTAATACCGTACGCCCGGCTAGTCCTACTCGATGGCCGCCAGCGATGGTGATATAACCTCTTCGCAGTTCCTCTTCATGGGTGTACATGGAATGGTTCGTCAGCATCTCCAGCAAGGTCAGACAATCTTGACGGGTTGGCTTGTACGCCCGTTCTTCCCCCGTCACTAATTGACCTCTMTCATCAATGAAAGCGTACCCGTCCCCCCAGATTAGCTCGAAGGGCCGTGATTCTCTCACCCTAATTTCCTCAACGCTAGCTTGTACGTCCGGCGGCAAACCGGAGAGTAGAGTCCGAAGCGTCTGAGGAAGAATGTGCATGATCGTATCGTGCATAGAGAGACATCCCTCCAAGTTGTCCAGTCTTCTATATTCATTTCTATGCTTAATAGAAAGAAATATGACCGATTACTTTTTTAAAATACCAATGAATAGACAGCTTACTCCCGCAATGACCCAGAGCATCTTGCCGTAGGAAAGTTTCTCTGCTATCCCTACCAAACCTATCGTCGTAGTAGCTAGTAGTACTAGAGGACCTACTAGAGCGAGCGTAGAGTTCACTAGCAGCGCTTTCTCCACCGTTGCCAGTCTGAGCATTACAATGGCTGCTATGATCTCCATACCACATAATTGAACCTTCGAAGGACAGTGAGGAGAAATACCGATGGAAGCTACCTCTTATTTGAACTGGAATCCCGTTCTGGCCGACCCCACAGGACAAAGGCAGGCCAAACCCAGAACGCTGGGTAAAACAATGGTAATGGATAAAGGCTTAGGGCCAAATGCATTTGAAGATTTACTTGTCGCTGGCAGCAGTCATGTGGATATGATTAAACTCGGCTTCGGCACGTCTCCTCTGTATCCGCAGCATGTGCTGAAAAGTAAAATCAACTCCGCCAAAGAAAATGGCATTTGTATCTATCCAGGAGGCACTTTTCTAGAAGTTGCAATCACACAACATGCTGTAGATTCCTATTTCGACATGATTGTTGCACTCGGATTTAACGGTGTTGAAATATCCAATGGTACCATTGAATTCGACCGTAAACTCAGAAATGAGTTGATAGCGCGCGGGCTAGATGAAGGATTAGAGGTTATTACCGAATATGGCAAAAAGGGTTGGGGTTCTGCAATCGAATTAGAGGAATTAATCGAAACCGTCATGTTAGACACAGAATTCGGAGCTTCACTAGTAACCATTGAAGCTCGTGAATCTGGGATGGGTGTTGGGATCTTCGATTCTCAGGGGAAATGCAAGGATGAGGAAGTTGGGCAAGTGCTCTCCGCCGTTCCAGGGCAGCGGCTTCTGTGGGAAGCGCCGCTCAAAAGTCAACAGGTGCATTTGATTAGCATGCTTGGAACCGATATCCATTTGGGCAATATCTCACCGGATGAGCTTATTGCTTTGGAAGCATTGCGCAGAGGACTGCGTTCCGATACGTTGTCCTTAGGTACCAGAAAGGAATAAAAGATGCATATCGAGGTTGTCGCCAACATCGGCGAAGCAAGAAGTGACGATTTTCTTCATAAAACCGTCATAGTCGTTGATGTTATCCGTGCAACTAGCACGATCATCACCGCATTGATTAACGGTTGCAAAGCCATCGTTCCAGTGGATACCGTTCTGAGGGCCAAAGAACTGCAACAAGAAGGTGATCTGCTTGGAGGGGAACGTTTTTGCAAGAAAATCCCCGGTTTCGATTTCGGTAATTCACCATTGGAATATACCAAGGAAACTGTTCAAGGCAAGCGAGTGATCCTAACAACAACGAATGGTACTAGAGGCATTCAAAAAGCGATAAAAGCTGATCAAGTGTTAGCAGGTTCTTTTTTAAACAGCAAAGCTTGTGCAGCGGCCGCGGTAGCCTTCAAGAGAGACACTGTCATTCTATGCGCAGGGACACAGGACGTCTTCTCCTTAGAGGATGGACTTTGTGCCGGCCATATTCTTGAAGAGCTGGTCTTAGCTCTAGGGGAGAAACAGATAGCAACCAATGATTTCGGTTTAGCTATGCGAGGATGCTTTTTACAAGCCCAAAATACGTTATACGATACACTGCTATCCACCAGCAACGGGAAAAAGATGTGCAAGTCCGGATTCCAGGCGGATATCGAAGCCTGTGCCAAAACAAATATCACGGATCAAGTTCCAATCCTTGAACGTGATCAAATGGTGCTGCTGCAGCGCAGTTCAGGACGTCCTGCGT
>NZ_JBFTQB010001061.1:0-1940 GCF_056398785.1 Paenibacillus sp. 01T422
CTGTTAAACATGATTACTTTTCTCATACATGCCTGCCTAGTAAGTTATTCGTCAATCAGGGGCATTTTCCCCCGCTTTGCCTGAATCACTAAATAGCAACTAGTCAGCACCGCGCCAATCGTCCCGCAGATGATATCTGTCATGGTATCCAGCAAGCTGCCGTTTTGCGAAGTCAATCCGAACCAACGATCCGTTGTAAACTCGTAGATTTCCCAGACGCCGGCCATCGCTACAGAAAAGAAGAGGCTGAGCCATATGGCAACCTTTGCACTTGGCGTGACGGATTTGTTCTCTATATCGCCTGCTTTCCCATAGATTAATAAACCTACGAAACATAGGATTAGACCTGAAAAGAGATGTTCAATCTTATCCAAATGTGGGATGACACTATAAAATCCAAATTCGTTTGCCAAAAACATTGTGATAAAAATGAACAGCAGCACGCAGAACCTCAGCGCCGCAAACATCGTGGTCTTCGTCAGCCTGACAATGACTCTGATCAATAGCAGTACTGCTGCAATCAAAACGGCCTGCCACATTTTCGGCGCAATACCCTTAATCAGATAATATACAAAACACACGGCCGCAAGCACATACATTGCCAGTTCAAAAAGATCGTTTCCTCTTTCTTTTCGCTTAAGCTTTTGCATCGCCATCTCCCATTTCAATATGGAAATAATTACTACTTTCCTTGTAAGAAGTATATTATTCCCAGATTAAACGTAGTCATACGGAGTGGTTAATGCAGTCCAGCATGCGCTTCAGCATAACCGCCGCTTCTGCGCGTGTCGCGTTAATCAAAGGAGCAAAGGTATCCGCTGTTGCACCTTGGATGATTTTCGCCTGCATCGCTTGGGAGACAGCTGCATGCGCGTATTCGCTAATGAGACGGCTATCTGCAAATTGATTCAGCTGCGCCAAATCCGCTGTCACTTCAAAGCCAGCCTGTTTCATCGCACGTACGATCATAACCGCCATCTGCTCACGAGTAATTTTGTCATCTGGCTTGAATGCATGATTCTCATAGCCATCAATAATCCCTGCAGCCGCAGCAGCACCCACTTCACCTGCGTACCACGCCGAGTTAGAGACATCCGCAAAAGCTCCGGTTGCTTTCGGCTTAAGTCCGATTGCTCTTGTCAATAGAGTTGCAAACTCCGCCCGGCTAACCTCAGCATCCGGCATAAACTGATCACCCGCAGTACCCTTGATCAAGAATTTGGAAGCTAGCAAATCTACCGAGTCTTTTGCCCAATGCCCATCTAAATCTGCAAACGATTTACTCGCGCTTACCACCGTATATATGCTGTTACCTGTACGATAAATTGTAACCAACGTTTGGCCATCCAGCTGTTCAAAGATAGCCGGTACATAACTCAACTCACCAGTCACAGGATCATACGAAACTGCACTAGCATGCAGCCCATCTACTTCGCCAGTTAGTGTAATCGTACGAGGAGCATACAGGTTGCCGAAATCTTCAACCTGTACCTGTTTCCCGCTGCTTTCTGCAGTCACCTCGAACAATATACCTGAGTGGAGCAATTTAGCTTCACTTTCTATTGCTGCCGTCTGCAAATTGGTTGTATCAGCCGCATTCAGCTTTTCGATATGAATAGCAATAGCTACATGAGTTGGCTCAGCGCCAAGCTTTTTGGAAAGCCCAACCACGTCCAAACCACGAACCGGAAGCTCATAAGTTACCGAATTGTATTTTACAATCAATACTGCGTTAGGTGCTTTCGTTCGCACAGAAATCAGACTAACGGCAGGGACAACGATAACTCCCTTATCTTCTTGGCCCTTCATATCAATAACAAGTTGAACGGCTCCTATTCTTGCTTCCGAACTCAAAGCATCGAGTGCTTTTTGGATGGCCTCATCGCTAACGGCAACTTTTGCAATTGTCATACCACCGGCATCTGTATCCTTCACTGGCT
>NZ_JBFTQB010001062.1:0-1932 GCF_056398785.1 Paenibacillus sp. 01T422
GCTTTCCAGTTTATATGTCAAGTATTGTGACATAAATCAGGACTTACATAACGTAAATGGTAGTTAATTCCTATATCAATCTCCACATTAACAACAAATCTCACCTGATTTTCGTGAGGATGTCTTGGAAATAATAAAAATAGGGCTGTCCCAAACTAAAATGGCCTGACGGCCATTTTAGTTTGGGACAGCCCCTTTTCAACGTACACTTGATGGTAGTACATGATGTAAAAAGTGCAGTAATTTCGCATCTGAACCAGCTATAGGTACGGAATGGTGTAAAACGCGCATCAAATATAGCCACATCGCTCTATTTTCGATGGTATGGATGAGATTAACTGCACAAAATGCATGATTATCTCCGAAACCCTCGATAATACGAAAATTTACTGCACATTTTGCATCAAATTAGTTCAATTATCCGCTACGATTTCCCCTTGCGCGTCATCTCCGCAAGACCATCCCACCGTCATCGGTCACCTCRAGCAGATCGTTGAACGGCCCRGCGCCCTGCAGTTAATGCARAATAACGGACYGTAKCCCCGCCACAGGTGGAAAATGTGCTTTTTCAGAGRAATGGTGGACCTCTAGYTGCCGGACWTCAGRGTCATTGTGGATACCTATTTTAGGATTCGATGACCCCTCCGTCATCCAGCCCTAAACCTAGATCAAGGGGCTGATTCCTCAAGGTCTATTGACCTTTTGGAACAGCCCCTTCCCATTAGCTCTTTTCGTCAAACTCAAAATCAAAATCACCAATCTGAATCGTCTGCCCGTGCACAGCACCACGGCTGCGCAAATCTTGATCGATCCCCATATTCCGCAAAATGCGAGCAAACCGTGAGACGCCATCTTGCGTGCTGAAGTTCGTACGTTTGATCAACTTCTCAATCGAAGGACTTTCGATCACGAAGACATCATTTACGCGACGAATGGTGTAATCATTCTCTTCTTGTTTCTCGAAGCGATACACCTTACGCTCTTCTTTCTCTGCTACGCCTTCCACTTCAGGAGCGTGCGGAATGCTCTCTACGATATCAGAAATCTTATAGAGAAGATCTTGCACACCGCCACGAGTTAACGCCGAGATTGGATACACCGCGAGCTCTTTGCCATCAGCAGCAAGTTGCTCCTTGAATAAGGCAAGATTATCCTCAGACTCCGGCATGTCCATTTTGTTAGCAACAACGATTTGTGGGCGCTGCTCCAATTTAGCATTATATAGCTTGATTTCCTCATTGATCATCAGGAAATCTTGGTAAGGATCACGTCCATCAGCTGCGGACATGTCCACGACATGCACGATAACTCGCGTCCGTTCAACGTGACGCAGAAACTCATGACCAAGGCCCACGCCTTCGTGTGCGCCTTCAATCAAACCAGGAAGGTCCGCCATGACGAAGCTGCGGCCGTCACCAACATCGACAACCCCAAGATTCGGGGTAAGGGTTGTAAAGTGATACGCTGCGATTTTGGGCTTCGCCGCAGAGACAACCGATAGCAGCGTAGATTTCCCTACGCTAGGGAAGCCGACTAAGCCGACGTCGGCCATCACTTTCATCTCCAGCACCACCCAGCGCTCTACGCCTTCCTCGCCGTTCTCGGCAATCTCTGGCGCTGTAATGCGCTGTGTGACGAATCGTGTGTTGCCCCGACCGCCGCGGCCGCCTTTGGCAACAACGACTTCCTGGCCGTGACGCGTTAAGTCCGCGATGATTTCTTGTGTATCATCGTTAATTACGGTTGTACCCGGCGGGATGCGAACGATCATGTCCTCCGCGTTAGCGCCGTGCATGGACTTATTGCGGCCCTTCTCGCCGCGATCAGCCTTGAAATGCTTCTGATAGCGGAAATCCATTAGTGTACGCAAGCCCTCGTCGACGCGAAAAACAACATCGCCGCCATTGCCTCCGTCACCACCGGCCGGGCCAC
>NZ_JBFTQB010001063.1:0-1927 GCF_056398785.1 Paenibacillus sp. 01T422
GTACAAGCCATAATGGATTAACGAGCGATTCATTGCCGCCAAAATAAGCGGGCAGCAGGATGACAAGAAAGGATAAGCCAGCTAGCAGCAAACCAAGTGAAAATTTGGTTGGGATGGAAGGCTGCCGATCTCCGAGCTTGACCCAGAGCCACGCGAAGAAAGGCGCAAATACGATAATAAATAACGGATTCAAGGATTGGAACCAAGCTGGGGATATATGTATGCCTGCAAAATCAAGCTGTGTCCGCCGGTCCGCGTAATTGGCGAGAATGGTGGACCCCTGTTCCTCAATCGCCCAGAACATGACTGAAGCAATAAAAAGCGGGATATACGCGATAATTCTGGAGCGCTCGATGCTTGTGGTCTTAGGGCTTCTGTACATGACTATGAAATATAGGGTTGGAATTAATATGCCCAGTAGGCCAATGAGGGCGCTAAAAGTCTGGAAAGTAAGATAACCCGCAGGGATCGTTAACGCAAGTAATAGGATGATAACTAAGGCACCTAGCCCGATCCATGTCATGACCTTTGTTTTTTCTGAAGGAGAGAGTGGGTTTACGACAAATGTGCCTGCGAGTCCCAAGTTTTTTTTCTTCGTTGACAGAAAGACAGCTAACCCTAGAAACATACCGATAGCGGCTAATCCGAAGCCCAAGTGGAAATTAACATTCATCCCTATCGTTCCGACAATCAATGGGGCCAGAAAACCTCCGAGATTGATTCCCATATAGAAAATACTGAATCCTGCATCGCGGCGGGCATCTTCTTCACTATATATTTCACCAACAATGCTGGATACGTTCGGTTTGAGCATGCCAGTACCTAACACAATCAGAACCATAGAAACAAAAAATAACGCGACGCTTCCTGGTATAGCTAATACAATATGGCCAAGCATAATGAAAATTCCGCCATAGAAAACAGCTTTTGAATTTCCAAAAATCCGGTCAGATAGCCACCCGCCAATAATACCGGACATATAGACAAGCGAGCCGTAAATCGACATAATGGCAAGAGCAGTATTTTCCGCAATGCCCAATCCGCCTTTGGAAACTTCATAATACATATAGTAAACAAGTATTGCGCGCATGCCATAATAGGAAAAACGCTCCCAAAACTCTGTGAAAAAGAGTGTGAACAACCCTTTAGGGTGACCCAGGAAGCCGCTTTGTGGAACACTTGAGACAACCTGCTGTTTTTTATTTATATCGGACATGAAGCAATCTCCTTTATATAACCTAATGATGAGTCTCCTGCTGTATCCCCACAAGGTAGATTTCCCATGTAGATAAAGTTATAAACTTTTTTTAAGTTCTTATTCGAATGAAGGGGGAAATCATGCTAAAATATGCTGCAGCCATGGATCGTGGAGATAAGAAGGACAGTTGTAGGATCGCTGATCCTGGGAAGAGGATTTGTGACAATTGATTTATGTCGATATGTCATAGGAATTGTCATTGCATATGGAGTTGACAAGTATGCCTTCCAGCGCAGCAATCGTTAAATCAGCTTTGGAGATGATGAAGTGGAAATCAAAATAATTCAAAAAGAGCAAGCCTGGCAGCTGCGGCATGAAGTGATGTGGCCGGAGCGTGAGCTATCTTATGTTCAACTTTCGGATGATGATGTTGGCGTGCATTACGGTCTTTTCGAAGGAGAGACGCTTATTTCCGTCCTATCGCTATTTATCCATGGTGAGGAAGCTCAGTTTCGAAAGTTTGCCACGAAGGTGTCTGATCAGGGCAAAGGCTACGGAAGTCAATTGCTTCGCCACATGCTTAAGGAAGCTATGAAATTAGGCGTGAAGCGCATTTATTGCAATGCGAGGAGCAACAAGGTTTCTTTTTATAAAAAATTTGGAATGACTGTAACCGATAAGCAGTTCACTAAAGGCGGAAAAGATTATGTTGTCATGGAGCATTATTTG
>NZ_JBFTQB010001064.1:0-2700 GCF_056398785.1 Paenibacillus sp. 01T422
CAACTACATAACGCAGCTATGGATCCAGAGGTTTGCGATACGGCAAGGTTCCTCAATCAATTAGGTGCGCGAATCTACGGAGCAGGAGCAGAACATATTCGAATTGAAGGCGTCTCGTATTTGGATGGAGGAACGCACACAGTTATTCCAGACAGGCTGATTGCCGGAGCTTTCCTGATGTCTGCTGGGCTCCATGGGGGACAGGTTACTGTCATGGACGTTATCCCCGAGCATCTGGGATCATGTCTAGCTAAGCTTGAGGAAATAGGGATGCATGTGGAATGTGGTGATAACCAGATTACGGCATATGGAACGAATTCGCTGAAAGCGACGCGTATCCGCACAGGCATGTATCCGAGCTTCGCCACTGATTTGCAGCAACCGATGACTGCACTTCTGCTGCAAGCCAAAGGCAAGAGCATAGTTACAGATCGTATCTATCCTAAGCGGCTTGCGCACGTTCCGCAGCTGCGGCGGCTTGGCGCAGAGATTGATCTACGAAACGAAAGTGCCTTTATAACCGGAGGACGACCATTGCAAGGCGGCTGGGTGCATGCCACAGATGTGCGTGCTGGCACCTGTTTGCTAATGGCTGGTTTAGCGGCAGAAGGTAGCACATTTATTACTGGCGTTGAGCACATCGAGCGCGGCTATGAGGACGTTATTGGCAGCTTTAGCTCCATAGGGGCTAAACTTTTGCTGCACGAGCTGGATGCGCAGGAGCATCCAGGCCAGATTCGTGAATCCTTTTGAGATAGGGAGAAAACAAAGACATCGCCGTGGATACGGCGGTGTTTTTGTTTTTTGAAGWGGTATCGAACGTCAGAATATACGGAGCAAAACTATATGAGTGGTTTATATTATGTTGCAAATGCAACAAAAATAAGGTACTATTTTTTCACAACGTTTGAAAAATACATGATCAGTGGAGTTGCACTTATGAAGGAAATATTGCGTGAAGTTGGCATGATTGCCCGGGCGTTAGATTCTATTAGTAATATAGAGTTTAAAAAATATGATCTTACTAAAGGTCAGTACTTGTATCTCGTGCGAATATGCGAAAATCCAGGAATTATTCAAGAAAAGTTAGCGGAAATGATAAAAGTAGATCGAACTACAGCTGCTCGTGCAATCAAAAAGCTGGAGATTCATGGTTTTATTGAAAAGACAGATGATCAAAATAATCAAAAGATCAAAAAACTTATTCCAACCGAAAAAGGGAAAACCGTTTACCCTTATATAAAGAAGGAGAACGATTATTCCAATAGCGTCGCACTATCTGGGCTTTCCACTAGTGAAATAGAAACGATTTTTGACCTGCTGCAAAGGGTTAGAAGAAATGTGGAAAAAGACTGGGAGTTTGTTAAAAAAGGAAATGAGAGAAATTATTGATTGAATTTGGAGGGATCAGATAATATGACTGTACATATAAAACCTTGCACATTTGAAGATTTAAGATTACTTCAAGAAATTAGCATTGAAACATATAATGAGACTTTTAAGATTCATAATTCACCTGAAAATATGAATGCCTACCTGGAAAAAGCTTTTAACACAAAGCAATTAGAAAAAGAATTGTCAAATACCTCGTCGGAATTCTATTTTATTTATTCAAATGAGGAAATTGCAGGGTATTTAAAACTAAACACCAATGATGCTCAGACTGAAATAATGGGCAATAATGCGCTTGAAATCGAGAGGATTTATATAAGGCAAAATTTTCACAAGCAGGGGCTGGGTAAAGATCTCTTACATAAAGCTGTAGAAGTCGCGAAACAACGAAATAAAGAGAAGATTTGGCTTGGGGTCTGGGAACAAAACGAGAATGCGATGACCTTTTATAATAAAATGGGTTTCGTTAAAACAGGAGCCCACTCTTTCTTTATGGGTGAGGATGAACAATTAGATATTATAATGACGAAAACAGCGGCTTTGATGTGTCGTGGTCTCCGCGGGCGAGGGCATTACGGATCGATCCGAAGGTAGTGGGAGAGCAGTCAGCCATAGTACCACTGTTACAGAAAGATTCCGACGCGCTTCCGATAGGAACACATCTGAAAGATGTGTTGTACACTGATATCCAAGCCTATTATGGCGATAAACCACTCCGCTCATTTAATATTGATGGACGAACGGCAATCCTCCTGAACGATCTCGATGACTTCGGCACGGTAGTTTGGAGCGAATCAGAACGGACGATCCGGTTCCAATCGAAACCCCTTGCGGAAGAGGGGACACAAGAAGTCTGGCGGAAAGAAGGAGCGAACCTTGTTCTCCACTCGGTGAAGGATGTTAGCTTTTCCTTAGATTTCAGGGAAGAGGGGCAATTTTATGAGGAAGAGCAGGTGGGGTTCGGGGAGAATGGTTTGCCATATATGAAGCTGGATTTTTTTGCCGACAAATTTGGGTTTACGAAAGTCCAGAATGCAGATCGAAAAAGTATAGAACTAAGTGATGGACTCTATTCCTTTTCCATTCAACCGGGAAACAATCAGGCAACCATGTATTGGGGCGGGCGGGCTGTGCACACATATGAGCTGATCTTCCCGCCGCGGGTAAAAGATGGAGACATTTATTTATATAGCATAGATTTGGAACGTTTATTCGGATACATCGGAAAATGGAATCAGGATTCCCGGAATCTTTACATTCGGTATACGAGCTACGATGTGAAGGATTATGGCTTCCCTACTCAAGAGG
>NZ_JBFTQB010001065.1:0-1924 GCF_056398785.1 Paenibacillus sp. 01T422
CGTATAGACTCAGCCTTCAATAGGCTGAGTTTTCTTGTTTCCACTCATTTCATAAGGTAACAGTATATATCACGTGATATACTACTCGTATGGAATTGGACGCAACATAATATATCGAGAAAGGGGGACGTTGACTGATGAAGCTACGTCTCTTACCTGTCGTATTGAGTGTAATTATTTCTGCCGGCGTACTATTCGGAGGCTGGTTCGCTTATACAAGTTTCGCTATGGAAAACCCATTATCAGATATCATTAGTAAAGTTCCCGGGGTGACAAGCTCAACCATGAAATTGGACAAAGATCGTGTTGATATAGAAGTAAATTTACAGTCTGATGCGAATTTAAGAACGGTTGTTGAAAAGATTAATAAAGATGGAGCATCGATTATTGGCAAAYGTACCGTGAATATTCAAGTAAAAGATAATCCGTCTGAGAAGCTTGATCAGTGGTGGTCCAGAGCTTTATTCGAAGTTGCTCAAGCGATGGAGACGAAGCATTATGCAGATATTCCTACGACCCTTCAGAAGTATGCGTCTGACATGCCTAGTATGAAGGTTGAAAGTGAAATGGATCAAACTTACGTATATATACGATTGACAGATGGTGATGCCACAAAATTCATTATGCTTCCTAGATCCACGCAGATTGGAGTGTGGCCGAATGAGTAAAATATATAAAGAGATTGGTATAGGCGCTATTCCGGTATTGCTAGTTTTCTTGATTTTCTTAGGGGTAAATATTATCCCTATATTATTTGTTGGTGTATTAGGCATTTCATTGTTTTATATGATTAGAGGCCGCGGCGGCGTAGGTATTTCTGCTGGTGGTGGCGGTGATCGTAAAAGCAAAACGCGGACACCGTCTTTTCTCACTTTTGACGAAATTGGCGGGCAGGATCGGGCGAAGAAAGAATTGACGGAAGCTCTTGATTTTCTGATTAAACATGAAGAAATTAAGAAGTTGGGCATTCGTCCTCTCAAAGGGATACTGCTTACAGGTCCTCCTGGGACAGGTAAAACGTTGATGGCAAAAGCAGCAGCTCATTATACAAATTCCGTCTACTTAGCGGCTTCAGGTAGTGAGTTTGTGGAAATGTATGTTGGTGTAGGTGCAAGCCGTGTTCGTGATCTATTCAAGGAAGCAAGAAGCCGTGCTGTGAAAGAAGGCAAGGATAACGCGATTATTTTTATCGATGAGATTGATGTTATTGGCGGTAAGCGTGATGGAGGTCAACAACGTGAGTACGATCAAACGCTTAACCAACTATTAACCGAAATGGACGGTATTCATACGAATGATGCTCCGCGTATTTTGATTATGGCAGCAACGAACCGGAAAGAAATGCTCGACAGCGCGCTGCTTCGTCCAGGGCGATTTGACCGTCATATCGAGGTGGATTTACCAGATAAGAAAGGCCGACTTTCAATTCTAAACATTCATGTGAAAAATAAGCCGTTAGCTATCGGAGCTTCATTAGATGCTATTGCTGAACAAACGTTCGGATTCTCTGGTGCGCAGCTGGAAGGTGTTCTGAATGAAGCAGCTATTTATGCGATGCGTGAGGACAAAAAGGAAATTGAACAGCACCATTTGGCATCCGCGATTGATAAAATTATGATGGGTGAGCGGACGGATAAAGAAACCGCGCAGGATGAGAAAGAACGCGTTGCTTACCACGAGCTGGGACATGCTATTGTTGCTGAACTGGTGCGTCCAGGTTCAGTTTCGCAAGTAACGGTTAGTCCACGTGGGAAAGCACTTGGTTATGTGCGTCATAATCCTCCGAAGGACCACTATTTGTATACGAAGGATTATATCGAGCAGCAAATCATGATCTCTTTAGGCGGCGCCGCGGCCGAAGAAATCTTTTATGGCGGACGTAGTACGGGCTCGCGGAATGACTTTGAGCAAGCTCTGTCTATGG
>NZ_JBFTQB010001066.1:0-1921 GCF_056398785.1 Paenibacillus sp. 01T422
TAGCAGCAGCATTAATTGCCGCTTGAATTTCACCTGCTGAAGGCTGACCGCCGGATGGGTCATTTGGATCCACCGGAACTGTTGCTGTGACTAAGTTTTGAAAGGCTGCATTTATTTTTGCTAATGCACTATCAACATGATATTGAATAGCATTGATATTTGCGGAAACTGCTTTTGCAAGTGTTAAGCTATTTTGCAGTACAAGCCAGCTTGCATCGGTATAGTTGCTCTTTTGCAAAGCATCAAGCTCAGTTATTTTTGCATTCAGAGCCGTTTTATTGGCTGTTGTTGTTATATCTTGTTCATAATCATCTGTGTAAACAAGTGAAATGATGTCACCGCTATTTAATTTGTAATCCGCAATGCCAACAAGGGCAAATTGGCCATTGACCAAGTACATCCAGCCACTTTTGGTACCACCATCAACTGCGTCCAAATCGCCTATTTTCGTGATATAATTCCCGCTTGCATTAACAAAAGAAATCTGTTTCTCGTCTAATACTTTCTTAATCGCAGATGCAGCTGTTGCACCTACTTCTACAACGGTGTCTGTTTTAGCTAAGTTAACGATTTTTCCTGCTATTGCGCTAAAACCATTTACGATGATAGAAACTGTAATATTACCCGGCGTTGTTGGTGGATTCTCATCCAAGTAATTATCCGTATAGCGAAGTACGATATCGGCATTTTGGTCTAATATGTAATCGGCAATCCCGATATCAGGATCAACACCATCAACGGAATACATCCAGCCGCTGTTAGGTCCCCCGTCAAAAGCAACTAGTCCTCCAACGTTTGAGATATACGCACCGTTATCATTGACATAGGAAATGCCCGCTTCAGTTAAAACTTTTTCAATCACGTACGCAGCCGTATGACCTTTTTCGATGTTTACTGTTGTTTTCGGTAAAGTGACACTTTTACCAGCAGCAGCACTAATACCGTTCAAGGTAAACGAAACAGCAATCGTTTGTGGATCTCCTGTTGTTGTGACTAAGTTTTGAAATGCTGTATTTATTTTGGCTAATGCACTATCAGCATGATATTGAATAGCATTGGTATTTGCAGAAACTGCTTTCGCGAGTGTTAAGCTGCTTTGCAGTACAAGCCAACTTGCATCTGTGTAGTTACCCTTTTGCAAAGTAACAAGCTCAGTAATTTTTGCATTCAGTGCCGTTTTATTGGCGGTTGTTGTTATATCTTGTTCATAATCATCTGTGTAAACAAGTGAAATGATATCAGTGCTCTTTAATTTGTAATCCGCGATGCCAACTTCGGCAAATTGCCCGTTGACTAGGTACATCCAACCACTCTTGGAACCGCCATCAACTGTGTCCAAATCGCCTATTTTCGTGATATAATTCCCGCTTGCATTAACAAAAGAAATCTGTTTCTCGTCTAATACTTTCTTAATCGCAGATGCAGCTGTTGATCCTTCTTCGACAACGGTGTCTGTTCTAGCTAAGTTAACGATTTTTCCTGCTGTTGCGCTAAAACCATTTACGATGATAGAAACCGTAATTTTAGGAGGAGCATTACTTTGYAGGCCTTGCACGGCTGCTAGCAAATTAGCTAACGTGACGTCAACCTGATCCTGAATTGCCGTGCTGTCGGCAGACACTTCTTTGGCAGCTGCCAAACTATTTTGTAGCGCTTGCCAACTCGTGTCTGAATAATCGCCTTTTGTCATGCTCTCGACATCAGTAATCGAGGCATTCAACGCCGTTTTATTGGCCACTTTTATAATACTCAAGTAGTAAATCTTAGGGGTATTTATGCCTTCTTGAGCAATAACTCTAACGATCTTAGCCTTATTTTCGCTCAACGTGATTTCTTTATCAACTAATGTACCTGAAGTGCCGCTTTTATTATTGACGAAAATTTGGCTTGCCGTGCCGTTAGCCGTAATCTTAATTTTATC
>NZ_JBFTQB010001067.1:0-1920 GCF_056398785.1 Paenibacillus sp. 01T422
GTTTCAGAAGGACGAAACGGTTGAATGGAATCCCCGTGACATGGTCATTAAATTTAAGAAACTCGGCTGGCTGTTTAATGGGTATTCCCAACAAACGAAATTTTTGTTTCATGTACCAAATGATTTGAAGCGGAAATTTAGCGATGTGCTTACGGGGCAATTCAAACAAAGCTTGAAGCTGACCAATGAACCCAGCGTATATCGGGACGAGCAATTACTCATTATTGATGATATCTTTCACTTCTTGATGTTCATATCTCATGTGCAGGAATTGCCCCTAACAGCTGAAGGCTCTATGTACAAGAGGCAGCTTCAGCAAATTCTGGATCGTTTGTCTGTGCAGGAGGAAATGGTGTCGAAAGGATCTTGGCGATTTGGATATGGCCGTATGTTTAAAGACTATCCAAACCGATTTTCATTCATCTATGATTACTGCTATTACCGTCAGCTAATCAGTGAACAAGGCCATGTGCTCAGTTTAACGGAGGAAGGAAAAGCACGCTTGCTAGAAGGGAAAAAAGAGAATTTGACAGATATCTATAAATTCTGGCTTAGGCTCTATAAGAACCCAATTCCCAATGTACAAAGCCTCGTGGGCTGGGTTGACCGCCTAAGTGGGCAGTGGGTCACCTTGGCCTCTCTAAGTGAAGTGTTATGTAAATTGGTCAAGCCCTTTTATTATGACAGTTCGGAATCCATCGTAGAACAGCGTATTTTACAAATGATGATGCATCTTGGGCTCATACGTATAGGCGAAGATCAAGAGTATGGCATGGTCGTTCAGGTTACTAAGATGGGTTCTAAAGTGATTCAAGGTACTTTTGTTGCGGAAGAAGACAAGGTCGTTCTGTTTCTGGATCAAGAGAGTTCACGGTTCAAAGGGGATAGCAAGTAGTGGGTAAAGACACATTCCTGATCAATCGGGCTTTTGAACGAAGCGCGATTGTACGGAGTGAATATGATAAAAGTAGGAGCACACAGGGGTTGGCAGACACCTAGGAACGGACTTTCATGTTTTTGCGAAAAAGAAGCTCCTGACAAACCGCGTACACATTTGGAGGTAGGTCTCATGGGAAAAATGAATGTATCTAATAACGCGCTGCTGGCACTTTTCGCGGAAATGGTTTGGGATGATGCCATTCGCAAATATAAAGAACAGAATCTCTACAAAGAGATTGATCTTGCGTTAGCAAAAGGTGATCAACCGACCTTCCTTACTCTTACATCTGAGCTTAAAACGCTGCAATCTTCAGGATAATGATCGTGGTGGCAGCCACAATAGGGACGAAAGACATGTGAAAGCATTTCACATGTCTTTTTTTGCTGGAAAGGTGATAAAAAAGAACTAATTTGTTACTCCATACGTCGATTAATTAGACAATATTGCGACGCAAAAGGAGAATACTTATGAGAAAGCTCTTGAAAACCATGCGGAAACGGAAAGTCTTGTCATCGTTTCTTCTATTAACCTTACTCGTTGTAGGGGCAGCATCCGGCTACGCCGCTTTTCTGATGAATAAATGGAATCATGCCTTGGATCAAATAGCTGCTCCTATCGTACCTGCTCCAAATGAAATTCATACAAGCACTTATCCTGTTTCTCAGACATCCAATACTACAAATACGACTGAGAATGATGAAAAACCGCTTACTTTGCTGCTTACGGCTATTGATGAGCGCTCTGGAAGCCAAGGATCGCTGAATACGGATGTCATGATGCTTTTTAGAGTAGATCCAGTAACTCACCAAGGGACGGTAGTATCGATCCCTAGAGACCTTGAGGTATCTGCTGAAAAGTCCGGCTTGGAAACATCACATAAAGCTAATTATTTCTATGCTTATAACTATAATAAGAACAAAGAAACGGCACTTGATGAAACGAAGCAGTTGTTCAGCAAGGTTTATCAAGTTCCTATTGAT
>NZ_JBFTQB010001068.1:0-1917 GCF_056398785.1 Paenibacillus sp. 01T422
CCAGTCTATATATTGCATAATTGCTTTCGGATCCTTAGCCTTGGCGTTGACGACACCGACCATTTGCACAGGTGTGCTGATAATCGGGCTGAATTGGCCGAATTGGCTTTTCGGTAAAGCCATTGGAATGACCTTAGCCGTAGGGTTGTTCTTCTTCAAAGTTTCATAGTTCGAGATGGTAAACCATGCACTGTCGATTGCAAAAATCCCTAGTTTTCCATTCATGAAATCCTGGATGCCCTTTTGTCCGTTTTTATCCGTGAGAAAATCCTTATCGACCAGACCGTTATCAAACAGGCGCTTCTGGAATTCGACAGATGCCTGAAGACGATCCCAATCATGGACGAAAGAACCGTTTTGCTCGGCCCAATCGATGGAACGCCCGAAGATATGGCTGATTACGGAGAAACCGACACCGCTCAGGTTGATACCGAACGTATCCTTTTTACCGTTGCCGTCTGGATCTTGATTCACGAATGCATTAGCCACATTATACAATTCCTCTGTCGTCGTAGGGACTTCCAGGTTCAGCCTCTGGAGCCAATCCTCACGGATCAAGAGACGATGATGCGGGGCAACAACATTTAAACGTCCAATTTCATACAATTTGCCGTCTTCCTTGGTTCCAATCTTGCGCAGCAGGGGGTACTTCTCCAGAATTTGTTTGTAGGTCGTGCTGTATTTGTCAACCATCTCATCAATAGGCATCAGCAATTTCTGCGAATACCAGCTGTTCCTGTAATTGGCATCATACTCCAGAATTAAATCCGGCGCGCTTCCTGAGGCAAATAAGGCATTAAATTTCGGGAACGATTCCCAGCGGGGAACGGGGGTATATTTAACATCGACGGGGCCGTTCTTGTTGATCCAATCTACCCAACGGTTTTTATCCCAGTTGCCTTCTTCCGGAGGAATATTCCCTCGATCATACACGGAAACGTTAATCGCTCCTCTTTTCGCAGATTCAGCGGCTGGGGTCGCATTCGGACTTGACGATGTCCCTGGATCGACTTTGGGCGTTGAACAGCCTGCCAAAACAGCGACAGAGACGAGTGTGGCAAGTATGGCTTTCCGATGACCCTTTGGTACCATAAACATGGAAATACCCCCTTAGATAATTCGATTTCAAGGTCTTCCGTCTTATCCTTTAATCGCGCCGATCATAACTCCTTTTACAAAATACTTTTGCAAGAAAGGATAGACGAGTAGCATTGGCACAATGAGCACAATCACGCCAGCTGATTTGATGGATTCTGGTGTCATTTGCTGCAAATCATCCGGTCTCACGGAATTAAGTTCTTGAAGAATGGATTGACTGGCGACCATTTGTTGAATCATAACCGCCAAATTCATCCGAGTGCTGTCATTGATAAACATGAGTACAGGTAAGAAGGAATTCCAATATCCGACACCATAGAATAAAGTCAACGTTGCTAAGACTGGGAGGGATAGCGGGAGTATGATCCGAGTGAGAAGTCGCCATTCGCCGCAACCATCCATGCGTGCTGCCTCTTCAAGCTCTTCAGGCACATTCATAAAGAAGGTCCGAAGCACGAGCATATTAAATGCACTGATCAGTCCCGGCATCCAGATGGCGCCATAAGTATCCAGTAAGCCGAGGCTTTTCACAATCAGAAAAAGTGGAATTAATGGCGTCCCGAACAGCATGGTAAATACGATGGCCAGTGTAAAAAAACGACGCGCGTAGAAATATTTCTTGGCTAACGGATAAGCCGCCATGATGGTAAACAACATGCTGAGTACAACGCCTACAACGGTAATAACGATGCTATTGCGGAAAGCTTTTACCATATTTGTGCCACTATATAAGGCCTTATACGCTTCTATTGTCCAGCCTTGCGGCCAGAGAGTTACATGCCCGGATACAATCGCTTGATAGCTGCTCAGGGATAGGGA
>NZ_JBFTQB010001069.1:0-1917 GCF_056398785.1 Paenibacillus sp. 01T422
TTTGCATTTAGGTTACTTCACATCTGGTATCTTATTTAGTTGCTTATTAGCTATTCCAGCTATCGGTTTTTGGTTGTTTGGCCTGAAAGAAATTATCGCTTTCTGGTTTGCCTACATCCTGACACGTCCAGTAGGAGCCTCATTCTCAGATTGGTTATCGGCCACACATGCTAATGGCGGTATGGGTTATGGAAGTGGTCCAGTTAGCCTAGTATTAACGACCTTTATACTTATTTTCGTCGTTTTCCGTGGAGGTACTGCTGCCAAAGGAACGGGAGAGAATAAAGATTTTGTAGAAGCCGTTTAATCGATATAAAAGTAAAAGATGACATTGAGATCCTTCAAAGTCATCTTTTTGGCTTTAGCCAAATCTAAACCAGAACCACCGGTTTGCCGGCTTATGAGAAGATCGTTCAGCTTTCAGCGGATGGATGAATAAATTTAAGAGAAACTTAATAATTAGTTCACACGGTAGAAATGATTAATTATAATGATTACTGACAAAAGTATAGGTAAGGTGAATGGACTTACATTTTATCATCGATTTAATGAAATAGGCACATCCATTCTTTAATAAGGTATTAACATTGGTTTATTGGGGAAGCTTCCATGCTGCAAGATTCGGCATCAACTACTACGGTTGGAGCTATTACCTAACACAATATCAAATCACTATATGCCAGTTCGTGCAGGGTTAAATCGGTTAGAGCACAAGCAGCTTTTAATTTAGTTAACTAGATTCTAACTTATTTATCTAATGAGGCAATTTCTACACAAATGAGATCTAGGATGGAACACTGTCACCATAAAAATGTTGCTGAACGCATTGTAAAAGATGTTATTGGCAGTATTCTATGAAAATAATGAAATATGAATAGGATGAACTCATTTGAAAAGTCAGCAAAAACTAATTAGCATCATTGGTTTGCTCCTCATCTCTGCGGTCATTGGATATTATTTGTATCTCTTGCATTCGGGAGAAGCCCAAATACTTATCAATCAGATTCGTGATTATGGAATGATGGGTGTTCTTATTGGAATAATCGTACAGTCAATTGTTAATATAATTCCAGTACCCGGTGAATTTATTTCAATTATTCTCATGGAAATTTACGGACCGGTTTGGGGTGGCTTTTTTTCATGGATAGGCGGGTTAGGCGGAGCGGTAGGAGCTTTATATTTGACCAGATGGGTGGCAAAACCCTTCTTCGGCAAATTGGCAGAACCGTTTCTAAATAGAGTAGAAAAATTCACCAAGAAACATCAATCATTTGGATTATTATTTATTCGTTTCGTACCATTAGTACCTTACCATTTTGTGAATTACGCCTTAGGTTTCTTACAGGTTCACATTTGGACCTTTATTTGGACAACTGGTTTAGGTATACTTCCATATACGATAGCGGTAAGCGGCATCTATGCAGGTGTTCGTAGAGGTTCATTGATGTGGGGAGCCTTTGGGATTGTTTTGTTTTTGCTATTGTTGGGTGTAAGCTGGTTGTTGAAAACTAGGAAACGAAAAGTAGAAGCGAATTGATAAGTTCATTTATGAAAGATACAGACACTAATAACGTCAAGAAAAGATATGTGAAAGATGTACAATACACTGCACAATTTGGAGGCCACTGATGAACTAGCCCCTTTAGTTTAAATCGGGAGTGCAAACTCATTGCTTGATGTATGTAGCTCCATGTGTAATTTGTCATTATCCCAAAGGGGCGGTGAATGTAGTGAATATCCTACTTGCAGAAGATGATCTAAAGCTTGGAAAGCTGGTGAAATATGTCCTTGAAAAAAAAGGTGGGTACCAAGTAGATTGGGTAGAAAATGGTGAAGATGCTTTGGTTTATGCAGAAGGATCCATGTATGATGTTCTAATTGTTGATTGGATGATGCCTAGAATGGACGGCATTGCTG
>NZ_JBFTQB010001070.1:0-1916 GCF_056398785.1 Paenibacillus sp. 01T422
GACGTCCTCTTTGCGAACATTTATAATAAAGAAAATTACTAAGCCTCCTCTGTTTTATGAGAAAGGAAAATGTGCAATGAGCGATAGAAATTCAGCCTTGCCGCTTGAGGATTTATTTTTGCGATTTGCCTAATAACGAATGGTAAAGGTATGCTCACAATCAATGAATTTACCCATATAGCAGAAAAAGAGGGGATCTCTTCCTCTTGCTGCCTGGCATGATTGTCGATGGCGCATCCCAAGCGTTGGACCCGATCCACTATTCCGTTATCTTCTTCTCTTGCCTGAATATTGAAGAAACACCGCAAAACATCGAGCATGGATCATCCCCATTTTGCAATTAGCGGAAAGCTTCCAATCTCATCTGAGGATCGTGCTATAAAAGAAAGAATCGAGCGACTGCTATTAGCAGCCACGAATCGCCAAACCCACGACTCCTAACCACGTGCGTTTCAAATTGACACAGGGCCGAGCTATGGCCTATGAGACAGAAATCGCGGATGCTGCTTTGCTGAGCCCCTTTTCCCAGCCGTAGCCTTGCACAGAGGTACGAACATCAAAGTCATGTGGGCGCTAGTCTCACATAACCTGCAGCAGCTTTATGCCCGGCTAGAAGTCGATCAGAAGCAATGGCGTACAGCCGAACGATTGGAGCTTATAAGGCGAGATCGGGCTATCCTGTTTGAACCCCATAGCGGCAATCGGTTAGCGGTTAAGCTTCGCATTTTCGAACATCCGGAATGGCGTGGTCCACGCTTCTATTTGCGGCGTTATTGCTGCTTAGCTTATCAAATAGACCATGGAACTGATGCTCCTGATTTCTGCACGACCGGTCCTAAATTAGCTTCAGAAGATAGATTACAGCTGTTGCGAAATAACGAGTAATTACAAAGTCATTACAAAAGAGAAACACTCCAAGGATAGCCTAGTTGGCCCTCGTGGAGTGTTTTTGGGTTTATTTATATGGAATGCTTATTTAGCTTCCATTTTGGCGATCTGTTCTCGAACTCGCGGTGCGACCTCTGTCCCCAACAGTTCAATAGCTTTCATAACTTCCTGATGCGGCATGGTGCCAACGGGTAAATGCATGAAGAACCGCGAGAAACCCAATTGTTTGCTCATATAAACGATTTTATTAGCAACTGTTTCAGGATCACCTACATAAAGTGCACCTTCAAGGCTGCGGGATGCATCGAACTGTGCGCGGTTATAATGTCCCCAACCGCGCTCTTTGCCAAACATATTCATCGAAGCCTGCGTAGGTGGAAAATACCTGTCAACCGCAAGCGACGTACTCTCAGCTACGAAACCGAGCGAGTGTACAGCCACCGGTAATTTCGACGCATCGTGTCCTGCACGCGTAGCTGCTTCCTTATAGAGCTTCACGATGGGAGCGAATTGGACAGGGCTCCCGCCAATGATCGCCAGAACAAGCGGCAATCCTAATACACCTGCGCGGATGGCTGATTCCGGGTTCCCCCCGCTGCCAATCCACACGGGTAGAGGCGTCTGAACAGGACGTGGATAAATACCTAAATTCGTAAAGGCCGGGCGATGCCCACCTTTCCAGGATACTTTCTCCGATTCCCTTAATTTCAAGAATAGTTCCAGTTTCTCCTCGAAAAGCTCTTCGTAATCATTCAAATCATAACCAAACAATGGAAACGCATCAACCATAGAACCTCGACCCACAATAATTTCTGCACGTCCATTAGAAATGCCATCTAGCGTTGCAAACTCCTGAAACACACGAACTGGATCGGCAGCAGAAAGCACGGTAACCGAGGTGGTTAGACGGATCTTTTTGGTCACGGCCGCCGCGGCCGCAAGCACCACGACAGAAGCGGAATCTCCAAATTCCTTACGATGATGCTCGCCAACCCCGAATATATCCAACCCGACCTGATCGGCTAGGG
>NZ_JBFTQB010001071.1:0-1902 GCF_056398785.1 Paenibacillus sp. 01T422
ATCGTTAATATACCAAAACTGTAATTTCAGCGATTCGCTTAGCTCGTCTTGAAATTTCAACGTATCCCCATCTTCAGAAAAATGCTCATTGTAATCAGTCCAAGCATTGAAGAGAAACATGACGAAAACAACCTTGTTTCCATCAGGATATATATATTCCATCCTAGGTCCGCTGTATACTGCGTAAAATTCACAATCMTTAACAGTTAATCCTGTTTCCTCAATAACTTCGCGAACCATTGTCTCTTGGATAGTCTCACCTGGATTCATGCTTCCCCCTGGTAACCCCCAATCGCCATAATCGGATCTCTTCTGCAATAAAATCCTACCCTTACTATCTCTTATAATTGCTCCTCCGGTCACAACAATCCTCATCTAAAGTAACTCCCTACTAGTTGGTTATAGCTAAGTTATGTATTCTTAGCTTTAAAGAAAACTCTTCTCGGCCAGTACTACTGTTTTGGTAAATTAAACGAATTTCAAAGGAAATCGGCAGTTGATCAGTGCCGGCTGCTGTCATGAATTGGTTGAATATAGCTTTCCGTAGTAATAAGAGGAGAACCTTATTTTTCTCTAGTCAGGGTCCTCGTAATCATCTCCTACTAAGGTTATCATTCGCTCCTTCTGGACCTTAATTGTTTTCCTTTATCCAAGCACGCAACTTATCAGCATAGAAAGAGCGTTCATCTGGATCGGACTGAGAACCCTTTGTCAGATAAAGTTGATCATTTACATACCTAGGGTAAACATGTAGATGATAATGCCAAACATCTTGATTGCCAGCAGGCTCATTATGTTGTCGCGTAGAAATCCCATCACAAGCATATGTACTTTTCATTGCAAATGCTGTAAGCTGAGCCGCGCGGTGAATTTCAACAGCGTAATCCGCAGGAAGTTCAAAGATGTTCTCAAAATGTTGATTAGGAACAACAAGAACATGTCCTTTATTGTTTGGCCACCATTTGCTCGCTATAAATGCCGTTACTTTTTTATTTTGATAGATGATATCCCTTTGTTTAGTCCCCTGATTAGAGTGCTCGATACCCCAAACACGACAAAATGGACATTCGTATCCATCGGGCTTATGTGAAAATGAAGCTTTCACCTTTCTCATTCAACTCCTTTCATATTTCTCCAACAAGCTATTAGACAAAGGCATCTTCTGAACAGTGTTTGCTGCCTTTGAATACAGTGGCATTGATAAGATCAGCGATAACACCGATCTTCGTACCAACTCCGCTGATTGAGTTTCAATCTTGGTTTCGTATTATCCTGCTCCTCTTTAGCGTAGTGACATGTGCAATCCATTTAATTTATTAATTTCTGTTTTGTACCACAAGCCATGATAAAGTTCATCATCGCATAGGCATTAGGAGAGTTATTAATCATCTCAGAAGCTTGTTCAATTTGAGCAAGTTCTTCCTGGTTAATAATCCCATTTTCATAAAAATGAATAAATCGTTTTACATCAAACTGGTGTTTAAAACCCTCAATCCCAAGAACATCGCTATGCTGAAGAAGCGAATCCATATCCACTTCTTTAAAACCAGTGTGTTTTAACAGCCTAGGTAAACTCCTACCGATCAACCGATTTCCACCTTTTGAAGAGACATAATCTGCAACTTTCTGTAATATTGAGGGCAGCAGAGATATGTTAGGATTTACTACACCAAACATCCCATCATCTATATCTATGATGACCAATTTCCCTCCCGGTTTTAGTACACGATATATCTCACTGGCAGCCTTAACTGGATCTTTTAAATGAAGAAATAACAGCCTAGCAATTGCAAAATCATATGAGTTGTCAGGGAGTTTTGTATCATATACTGATGCATGTACAAACTGTAGTTGAGATGCTGGAACGTAGTTTATCCGTTGTTTAGCTTCGTCCATAAGTTT
>NZ_JBFTQB010001072.1:0-1899 GCF_056398785.1 Paenibacillus sp. 01T422
GCAATAGCAAGAGCCATGGCACTTGCTCCAAAAATTATGGTATTGGATGAGCCATTATCGAACTTGGATGCAAAGTTAAGAAAACAATTAAGAAAAGAACTTAAGAAATTGCAGCATGAACAAGGAATTACAACAGTTTACGTAACGCATGACCAAGAAGAAGCATTAACATTGTCAGATCGTATAGCTATTTTCAATCATGGAGTTGTTGAGCAAGTAGGAACACCTGAGGAGATTTATAATCATTCCAAAACGGAATTTGTCTGTAATTTCATCGGTGAAGCGAATGCACTAAGTAAGGAGATTATTGAAGAAATCTCAAGAAAGTCAGGAGCCAAGTTGGATTCGACAAAAATATGCTATATCCGAACAGAGAAGATAAAGACGAAAGTACGGGATGGTGATCGTTACTCGGTTGCTCTCGGTGCAAAGGTATTGTCGAAAGAATTTTATGGCACATACTCGCAATACAAGTATGAAGTAATGGGCTCTGTTCTTCTAAATACGGAGAAAGAAGATGGGGATTTTCAATATTCTGAGGGCGATGGTGTCAATTTGTTCATAAATCCAGATGACATCCTTCAATATTAGGAGAATGATTATGAATAAACTCTTTCTTTGGTGTATCGGTATCATAGTCTTTTGGTTCATAGCCGTATTTCTGATTATTCCCAATGTAAATATTTTATACATGACCTTTTTTGCAGATGGCACCTTTTCATTTGAACCCTTTAAGAAACTAATGTCCTCAAAACGAGCGATAAAAAGCTTATTAAATAGCTTTATATTGGGTATTACATTGGTATTTACGGTAAACATCGTTGGAGTTTTCTTAGTATTGGTCGTAGATTACTTTGCTATTAAGGGCTCGAAGTTACTAAGACTTGGCTATTTCACTACATTGATCTACGGGGGCCTCATCTTAGTTGCTGGCTATCAATTTATTTATGGAAGCAATGGTTTCTTAACGATGCTATTCGTAAAAGTCTTTCCTTCAATGAATCATAATTGGTTTATTGGGTACCCAGCAGTTGTTTTCGTAATGACCTTTGCTTGTACGACGAATCATGTCATCTTTCTTTCAAATGCCATAAAGAGTATTGATTATCAAACCGTTGAAGCGGCCAAAAATATGGGAGCTTCGTCTTGGACGATACTTATCAGAATCGTTTTTCCCGTATTAAGGCCTGTCCTAACAACGTTATCCGTATTATTATTTTCAACTGGCATCGGTGCGCTAGCAGCTCCTTTGATCGTAGGAGGGCAAAGTTTTCAAACGATTAGCCCAATGATTTTAACTTTTGCTAATAGTATCAGTTCAAGAGATCTTGCAGCATTGTTAGCTATATTTTTAGGAATTACACAAATACTTTCACTTTATCTCATTACAAGATCCGAGAAAAAAGGATTTTATATGTCGGTATCAAAAGTGAAAACGACAATTATTAAGCAGAGAATCAATAATAAAGCTGCCAATTTCATCGTTCATTTCTTTGCCTATTTATTGTTTGCGATCTATGTATTACCTATTGCTGCGGTTATTCTGTTCTCCTTTACAGACTCGTACAGTATTAGTACAGGCACATTTTCCTGGGCTCATGTTACGCTACAAAATTACATGAAGATTTTAACGGATTCTGCGTCCTACAAACCATTTGTAATTAGCTTTGTGTATTCGGCATTAGCTGCCGTCATAGTTGTTGCCGCGATGTTGTTAATTGCGCGCTTAATCCATAAATACAACAATAAACTAACTACGGCATTAGAATATTTGTTACACATTCCATGGTTATTACCTGGTATTTTAATGGCTTTAGGATTAATTATCACGTTTAATAAACCAATGGTTATTACCGGAAATAGGGTATTGACGGGAACATTAGGCTTGCTTCTAATAGC
>NZ_JBFTQB010001073.1:0-3378 GCF_056398785.1 Paenibacillus sp. 01T422
TCAACAAGCTGCCTCACAAGTTCTCTTTCAACAAAATGAAAGGGTTATCAGGTTAAAAAAGCGCCATATCAGTTAATCTGATAGAACTTATAAATTCATTATAATTGACCTGCAACTAAACCTATGATAGCTTCAAGAGAGTGAAATTTTATGTGACAAATTAATTGGGGAATTTCTTATTACTGCAAGATATGAGAGGTGGATTTTGTTGGAACTTCAAGTAACAAACAGTCCTTTTAGTCAGGAACAAGTAGAATTGCTTAATCGTCTACTACCTACATTGACAGAATCACAAAGAGTTTGGTTGAGCGGTTACTTCACAGCAATGAATGGAGTGGCGGGATCAGCAGTTAGCGCTGGAACAACACCAGTAGCATCTGCTCCGAGTGCAGCGCCAAGCGCAGTGGCAGTTTCCAAAGAAGTAACAGTACTCTTCGGATCACAGTCTGGCAAAGCGCAAGGTGTAGCCAAAAAGTTTTCCAAGAAGCTTGAAGAACAAGGTTTTCAGGTAACGCTTTCTTCCATGTCCGATTTCAAGCCGAATGCTTTGAAAAAGGTACAAACTTTGTTGGTTGTTGTCAGCACGCATGGTGAAGGGGTTCCGCCGGATAATGCGATTTCCTTCCACGACTTCCTTCATAGTAAAAGAGCACCTCAATTAGATGGTTTACAGTATTCCGTGCTATCACTCGGAGATACGTCCTATGAGTTCTACTGTCAGACGGGGAAAGATTTCGACAAGCGTTTGGGTGAACTCGGCGGTAAGCAGCTTGCTCCACGCGTAGATTGTGATGTGGATTTCGACGAACCAGCAGCAGAGTGGATGAGCAGCGTACTAAATACACTGAATGCATCATCAACCTCGTCATCCGTTGCAGTGGCAGGTGCCGCTGTTAGCTCCACGAGTGGTGCTGAATCCGAATTTTCCAGAACGAACCCATTCCAGGCTGAAGTTCTTGAGAATTTGAATCTGAATGGACGTGGATCAGACCGCGAAACACGGCATGTAGAGATTTCTCTGGAGGGATCGAACCTTCAATATGAGCCAGGCGATTGCTTAGGCATTTACCCGGAAAATCATCCTCAACTTGTCGAGGAATTGATTGAAGCCATGGGTTGGAATGCAGAAGAACTCGTTACGATTAATAAAAATGGCGACAAACGCTCCGTACGCGAAGCATTAACACATAATTTTGAAATTACTGTTTTGACGAAACCGCTGGTTGAACAAGTTACGAAATTGACTGTGAATACGGACCTGAACGGGCTTGTAGCCGCAGGAAATGAACAAGAACTTAAAACTTACATCAACGGCAAAGATTTGCTTGATTTGGTTCAGGATTATTCGCTAAAAGGTATTGCAGCAGCTGAGTTTATCGCGGTTCTGCGCAAAATGCCTGCTCGCTTATACTCCATCGCAAGCAGCTCCAAAGCATTCCCGGATGAAGTACATGTAACAGTTCGTACTGTGCGTTATGAAACGCGTGGTCGTGAACGTTACGGCGTGTGCTCCGTGCAATTGGCTGAAAGAGTGAAAGCAGGCGATGCACTGCCGGTTTACATTCAGAACAATCCGAATTTCAAATTGCCTGAAAGTTCAGATACACCCATCATTATGATCGGGCCTGGAACTGGTGTTGCTCCTTTCCGTGCATTCCTCGGCGAACGGGAAGAAACGGGTGCAGAAGGGAAATCGTGGTTGTTCTATGGCGATCAGCATTTCTCAACAGATTTCTTGTATCAGATTGAATGGCAGCGTTGGTTGAAAGATGGCGTTCTATCGCGCATGGATGTTGCTTTTTCGCGTGATACTGATCAGAAGGTCTATGTACAGCATCGTATGCTTGAGAATAGCAAAGAACTGTATCAATGGCTGCAAGAAGGAGCTAGCGTATATGACTAAGACGAAACCGTTGATTGCTAGAGGAGAGAGCCGATATGTCAGAAAACAATTTATTGTCGAAGAACAGCGCACCGCATAGCGACGTTGAACACATTAAACAAAGAACGAATTATTTGCGGGGCAGCCTCGCAGAGACACTTCTAGGTACTATCACGGGATCGATCCCAGAAGATGATAACCGCTTGATGAAGTTTCACGGCAGCTACATGCAGGATGACAGAGATCTACGCAATGAGCGTCAAAAGCAAAAGCTAGAGCCAGCTTATCAGTTCATGCTGCGCGTTCGTGCAGCCGGCGGTGTCGTGACAGCGGACCAATGGCTTATGATGGACCGCGTTGCACAGAAATACGCGAATGGGACCATTCGCTTAACGACTCGACAATCTTTCCAGCTTCACGGCGTACTGAAATGGAACATGAAGAAAACGATTCAAGAAGTTAATGCCTCGCTGCTCAGCACACTGGCAGCTTGCGGTGACGTTAACCGTAACGTTATGTGCAACCCTAATCCATACCTTTCGGATGTGCATGGTGAAGTTTACGAGTGGGCTTGCCGTATTAGCAACCATCTAGATCCACAAACTCGCGCCTACCACGAAATTTGGTTGGACGGAGAGAAAGTGATCGACAGTCAAGACGCGGAACAAGAGCCGATTTACGGAAAAGTATACTTGCCGCGTAAGTTCAAAATCGGTATTGCCGTTCCACCATCTAACGATGTAGACGTGTTCTCTCAAGATCTTGGTTTCATTGCCATTGTGGAAGACGGGAAGCTCAAAGGCTTTAACGTATCCGTTGGCGGCGGCATGGGCATGACGCATGGCGATACGCTGACGTACCCACAGGTAGCTCAAGTGATTGGATTCGTTACACCGGATCAAGTCGTGGATTTGGCAGAAAAAACCGTCACGATTCAACGTGATTATGGTGATCGTTCCGTGCGTAAACATGCACGTTTCAAATATACAATTGATGACCGCGGCGTCGAGTGGTTCGTTGAAGAACTAACTGCTCGCCTAGGCTGGAAGCTTGAAGCTGCGCGTCCTTATCAGTTTGACGATAACGGAGATCGTTACGGCTGGGTAAAAGGAAGCAACGGCAAATGGCATTTCACCCTGTTTATCCAAAATGGGCGCGTCAAAGATGAAGGTAGTTATCAACTGTTAACTGGACTTCGTGAAATCGCCAAAGTACATTCCGGTGACTTCCGTCTTACAGCGAACCAGAACTTAATTATCGGTAATGTTAGCTCTCAGAAGAAGAAAAAGATCGAAGAATTAATCAAAGAATACGGTCTTACAGATGGACTTCATTACTCCGCATTGCGCAGAAGCTCCATGGCTTGTGTGTCACTTCCGACATGCGGCATGGCGATGGCGGAAGCCGAGCGTTATCTGCCTGACTTGATGGATAAAATCGAGCCGATGCTGGAAGAAGCAGGCCTCAGCGAGAAAGAAATCACCATCCGTATGACA
>NZ_JBFTQB010001074.1:0-1897 GCF_056398785.1 Paenibacillus sp. 01T422
GGGCATTGACGTGTTGTCAAATTTTCCATTTGTACTTCGATCAGCTTTTCGATTTTATCTGCATCTTCTTGAAGAAGATTAAGCGCTTTTTGATTCATGTCCAACAACAGATCAGATGAAGACATTCCACTTCCCCCTATACGCATAGTCATCCGTCCTTATATGTATCTATATTAAGCGAAATTGCTCCAATATACAAGAGAAGGTACCCTCAGAGATTCTGAGAGTACCTTCTTTAGGCATTAAACTAGTCTTCTACGACGTTAACCCCTAGATCATGCTTAGCGAAAACTTCAGCCATAGCGACTTTCGCTTCTTGCTCATCCGGACCATGTACGTGCAAATCATATTTGCTGGAGCTAAGTAGAGTTGTGAACAACCCCAAAATACTTTTCACATCGATATACTTATTATCATATTGGAGAACGATGGATGATCTAAATTTATTAGCTGTTTGTGAAATTTCAACAATTGCGGCGTTATTAGCACTTGGCATATTTCATTCCTCCATTTATTTACATATGAGTTAGTCGCCTTGCTTTCTATATGATAACTTGGATAGGTGACAAAGCGCAACTAGAAAATTTCCTGCATTCTCCAACCCAAATTTATTTCGATTTGGGTGCCAGAGCCCGCTTCACGCCATTGCCAATTAAAATTAAAACGACTAAAATACCGAGCAGAAGGAGAAGTCTTCCTTTATATTTGTGAAAATGAAATAAATCGTGAGCAATCATGGACTCTAAAAAAACAATCGGAAGTTTCCCAATTAGTGTGCCCCATAGAAATTGTGTAAACCGCATTCTAGAGAGTCCTGCAGCAAAGTTAATTGCCGAAGACGGTAAAATCGGGATCAATCTGCCTAAAAGCACGTAAATAAATCCACGTTGTTCCATACGGCGGCTGAACTGAGTAACAAGCGGAAATCGTTCCAATTTCTTCTCGACCCAAGCATGTCCATAATAACGAGCAAAATAAAAAGAGGCAATTGCTCCTAAACAAGACATGATATAGTTCACGATAAACCCTACTTTAATCCCAAAAATCGCTACATTCGTCCCAGCTACCAGCACGAATGGAATAAACGGAAAGAAGGTTTGAGCAACTATCAAAGCCATTCCGATGATTTTGCCGGGCCAACCAAGATCCCTCAAATGATCAGACAGCTGCCTCATATTGCTGTGAGCTAGTTTAATGCCTATGGGGTTGAAAAAGAAAAAATAAACCAATAAACCGATTAAAATTAAAATAATTAAAATTGAAAGTATCCGCTTTCTGTTAGCCACTGACAAATTTCGACCATCCTTCCCTTAACCAAACCATTGTAACATGTTACCGTAAGTTCAGGAAGAGAAAAGTAGGGCAAAAGTATGTGTGTTTAAAGCTAGTCTCCCCTTTTTTTGCAACGTTATGAAAACAAAAACCACCCATCAGAAGACAAGTGGTTTTCGCCGCGAGCTAACCGACTTTAATTTGGTTACGCCCACTATTTTTAGCTTGATACAGCGCCATATCTGCCCGATAGAATAAGGACTCAACGCTAATCTTATCCTCTTCCCAGTTCCAATCCGATACCCCGCAGGAAACTGTAACTTGCGGATTGGTTTCCTTAAGGACCCTTGTACGTATGCGTTCTGCAATGCGAATCGTCTGATCTTTGGCGACTTGAGGCAAGTATACTGCGAGTTCCTCTCCACCCCATCTAGCCGCGATGTCGCTCTCTCGGATGCAGGTCTTAATAATTTGACTCACCTGTATCAATATTTTATCGCCAATTTGATGGCCGTGCGTATCATTAATACGTTTGAAATTATCGATATCCACAACGATTAGCGAACCACAGAAGTCCTTCTTTTGCAACAAATTCGCTTGCTCATCCAGATAGTGACGTGCATAG
>NZ_JBFTQB010001075.1:0-3374 GCF_056398785.1 Paenibacillus sp. 01T422
TATGTAGGATTTGCAATATGTAGGATTTGCAATCCCAGTTACAGCTACAGTCAAGTATGCAGACTCTGTCTTTTTGAATTACAAGGGAGTCGGAGATACGGGATTCACCCAAGTAAAAATGGATTCGACGGATAATCTCAGCTATAACGCGAAGATTCCAGTTCAATCAACAGTAGGAGATATCTACTACTATATTGAAGCACAGGGCGCAGATGACCCTGTTTACTTTGCAAGTGCTGCAGCTCCGCAAAAGCTCAGTGCCGTAGTGAAAACGGTTGGACCGGATTTCTTTAATGAATCTCCTGCATTCGGGGAGAGTGTCCAAACTTCGCACCCTGCAATCACGGTTTCGATGAACGATGTAGTAGGGGTCGATCCGAATTCACTTGGGATTACAATCGACAATAAAGATTTTAGCCCAAAAGTTAGCCCATCTATTAGTGAAATCAAGTTAGTCCTGACATCCGATGATGATTTAAGTGTTGGCGAGCATACGGTGACGGTCAGTGCGAAAGATATTAATGGTCTTCCTTCTACCTATTCTTGGAAGTTTACAGTTGCTGAGAAATTCACAGGCGGAAACCACTATTACGGCACAACGCATAACCACACGGAAATTTCACACGATGCCACTGGAACTCCAGAACAAGCTTTGCAAGCGGCATTAAAGCACGGGTATGATTATTTTGCTTTCTCTGATCACTCTCATGATATTGATTCCAGCTTGGTCAATACGGATACCGTTGATCATAATGGCATGAAGGAGCGTACAGGCGGCTCCAATTGGGCTTTGACCAAAAAATTGGCCGCTGACTACACGAAAAACGATCAATTTGTCGTATTCCCAGCGTTTGAAATGACCTCTACGACTTGGGGTCACTCCAATGTGTTCGGAACTTCTAACTTTATTGACAGAATGATGGAAGGCGGGGAGTACCAAAAACTGCAAAATTACTACGGCTGGGTATTAACTTACGATAACATCGTAGCTCAGTTTAATCACCCGGACATGTCTGCCAATGCATTCGATAACTTTATTCCTTACGATAAAAACGTAGACAAGCTCTTTACGATGCTTGAGGTTGGTAACGGATCGGGTAAATACTCATATGCAAATGCAGAAAACAAGTTCTACAGTGCGCTTGATTTAGGGTGGCATGTATCTCCGACGTATGGAGAAGATAATCACGATGCAACTTGGGGACAGACCAAGAAGCGTACCGTTATCGTTTCTAAAGATCTAAGTCAGGATTCTTTACTCGATGCTATGAAGAATATGCGCGTATATTTTACGGAAGATCAGAACTATAAATTGGACGTTCAGTCAAACGGATTTTATATGGGGTCTACAGTAGATACCAAAAATCTTGCGTTCAATATTACGGGCAGCGAAACAGAGTATGCTCCGACAGATCCGAAGTATAATCAACCCGTAAATCCAAACGTAGCCAAAGTTGAATTGGTAACGAATGGCGGTAAGGTTGTTGAAACTTACACCCCTACCGGAACATCCCCTTCATTTAATTGGCAACCGAAATTTACCGTTGTAGGCGGACAACAGTGGTTTGTAGTAAAAGTTACGCTGAAAGATGGAGACCGCGTTTACTCTTCACCAATCTGGTCGCCAGTTGAGCCGGTAGCGGTTAAAGTTTCGAACGTCAATGTGGACGGCGGTGCTTTAGTTGGTGGCGTTGCGGCTAGTTTGAAAGCAGGAATTAGCAATCAAGGAACAGTAAATGTGAATGATCTGACGGTTCACTTCTACTATGATTCCGTGGATAGCAATCATTTCATTGGCGATGCTTCGATTCCTGCGCTGCCAGCGAATGCTTCTAGCACAGCTTCTGTGATGTGGCAAAATCCTGAACCAGGCAATCACAAGATAATTGTGAAGCTGGAATCAGCCAGCGTCATCAAGTATCCTTGTCAACAATGATGGCGTATTTGATGAAACGAAAGAAGGTAACTTCTGGAGTACGCCACTGACTTCAAACTTCTCGGTCAAACTTCATATGCAGCCAGTTAAAAACAAGTTAACTGACTTTATCCCTCTATTGGATTTCTATAGCGGTTCGAGTCTTGCTAAAAATGACGGCAGCGGCAATAAGATTCCGCTTACCGATAGTAGTACGGTTACGATTCTTGCAAAAGGGAATGAATCCACATTCCAGGATTCTCCACAGATGAAGGCTGATTCCGTTAGCTACAACGTACAAACGTCCAACGGGAAAAATGGCCCAGCTCTGGAAAATGTAACAGGGGGATCAGTAATTCCGCTTGTAGCTACGGAGGAAGTAGGGAACGGCAGAATCTTTGTTGCCGGGATGAACGTTTTTAACGACAAGCAAATGACTCAAAATGATGGTCCAACGAACAACAGCCCGTTGGCTGTAAACGTTGTGAACTGGTTAGCTCACTTTGAACCGAAGTCTTACAGTATTAGTGACGCACGTAATTTGCCGGAAGGCACGGATGTTGTCGTTCAAGGTCAAATTACGACGGCAGCAGGGGTGTTTTTTGACGCGGTGTACGTGCAAGATGATACTGGCGGTATCATGGCGTTTAACAGCATACCTGAAGGCTCGCCATTATACCAAGGTGATGTTGTTCGGATTTACGGTCATATTAAAGTATTTGAAAATAACTTAGAGCTTGAGTTTGATCAGTATGATAATAGCATTGTGAAGATCAGCTCAGGTACACCTGTATCACCGAAGTTGGTTAGTACGAAGGATTCCGTTTCTGAGGATTATCAGGGTCAACTGGTTAAAGTTGTTGGTCAGGTCAAATCGATCCCGGATAGTAACTCGTATGTTATTGACGATGGATCGGGACCGGTACTTATTTTCGCAGATGGTTTCATGATTAACAAAACAGGGCCGATACCGAAACTTGCCGTCGGTGATACGTTATCCGCTGTGGGACTCTCAGGCAAATTTGCTGAAGGTGATCGAATCCGTGTTCGCGACACGAAAGAGTTGTCGGGAATATCAGCGGCACCTGTAAAAGTAACTGGTGTTTCCGTGGATACGAATACGGTTGCTCTCACAATAGGAGGCACGCAAACGCTGGCAGCAACAATTACTCCAGCAGATGCGACGAACAAAGCGGTAACCTGGACATCGGATAAGCCAGAAGTAGCAACCGTAGATCGTGCGACGGGTAAGGTGACGGCAGTTACAGCTGGAACGGCTACGATTACGGTAACGACCGAAGATGGTGGGTTTACAACAACAAGTGTTGTAACTGTGAGTGAACCGTCAAGTGGTGTCGTTAAGGTAACAGGCGTTTCCGTAGATACAAATACGGTTGCTCTCACAGTAGGAGGCACGCAAACGCTGGCAGCAACAATTACTCCAGCAGATGCGACGAAC
>NZ_JBFTQB010001076.1:0-1893 GCF_056398785.1 Paenibacillus sp. 01T422
GGATACCACCGCAAATCATCACTGTTTGTTACATTAGCTTCTTTATTACGATATTCATAAAGTACTTTTCCTCCACTGGAAAGAGCAACAGGATTTAGATTAGCTCCAATAAAGGCTTTTGGCCAAGAGATGATAAGCGGTTTGCCTGCTATTATTTTTTTGTTGATTCGATCTGCACCTACTCCTATTTCAATAGAATCAATATTCGGATCAGTCGTCTCAACTGCAAAGACACATGCTTGAACTCCGGGCGTAGTTGTATTTACATTCATCCATCCTACTGTTCTAATCTTGTCCTGATCCTGAAATTGGTTAAACGTCGTCGCCCATCTTGAGTAATAAAACCAACTACTAGGCTTCTCTTTATAGGCTACTACTGTGCGATTTCCTTCATCGGTATGAAACAAGAATACCCCGCCCCAAGGGAAATCCACCTTCTCAAAGAGCTGCGGGTTTTTATCTTTAACCGCAAAGTGTGCCCGTGCTGCTTGAATAGCCGAAAAACGAGCACCATCCAGTTCAAATATCTGGTATGCCTTTACCGTCACAAGGAACAACAACGCCGCAAATATGAATACACCCCATTTAGATTTCAATACCTCACCTCAGTCATCTTTGTTTCTGACTTGATACTCCTTATGTAATTTAATGTCTTATTATATTCGATAAAGTGTAAATGACTTCCTTTTTTCAGCTAATCTGCCCGTTAATCAGTTGGAAAAAACTTCTCGCTGCTCTCCGTCGGGAATGAGATTTTTTTTGTCACCTGACATTAGGAACTATAAAAAGACCAAAACCGCGCTGCATCAAGTCTTCGCGGTTTTGGTCTTTTTATCTGTGAATGCACGAACTAACGAACTGTATTGAATGGTCAACTCTTCAGAAGGGCGAATACCTAGCTCCTGATGAAGCAGCCGAACATAATCTGTATACAGTACGGTCAATCCCTTTTTGTCCCCAGTGATTTCGCGTATCATCATCAAATGATGAATAACCCACTCATCTAGCGGATTGTGCTGATTAAGCTTAAGCAATAACTTTGAGGCGGAGCCTGTATCTCCCGACGAAATAAGTACGTCGACAAGGCGTTTGACGAATGAAGTGTACATTTGACTATACCGTTCCGTTTCGTGAATAGCCCATACATACGCTTTATCGCCGAATAAATCACCCGTATAGAGCCGTTCAACGCTTAGGGCATTTTCCACTTGGCTGATATCGATCGTTTGCAGCTCTTTCGCTTGCAATTCGAACTCTACATAATCAATATTAGCGTCCTTCAACTCAAGTGCATAGCCATCGTTCTCTGAACGTATGACCTCGCGCATACCAAGTGGTTCCAGTGACTTGCGCAGTTGGTACACGGTTGTATTCAAATAGCTCTCCGCACCTGCTTGCTCCATGCCGCCATAAATATCCGTAACCAACTTGGAACGTGGAATACGTCTACCTCGGTAAAGCAGGAGATAGGCAAATAGCTCTGCACATTTTCGCGAGATCCACTTCACTCGGCCAGTTTCATTGCTTACAACAACGTCTCCGAGCGCTGTAATAACAACCCCTCCTCTATACTGAGCAGGTGGTACCTGGGTCGCTGGCGGATGGAAAGCCCGCCAATTCTGAAGCGCACGATGTACGGTTCGCTGCAGCCTCTCTTGGGAAACCGGCTTGACCAGATAGTCGATCACCGAAAGTTCATAAGCTTCTAGGGCGAAATCCTTGTGAGAGGTGACGAACACAATTTGAATCGGAGAGCCAACGTTTCCTAACCTTGCGGCGAATTCCAGCCCATTCTCACCTTTCATGGAGATATCAACGAATGCGAGGCTGATATCTGTATTCTCTTGTAAAAAGAAGGCAGCAGATTTCGTATCCGTGAAGGCGCCAACAACA
>NZ_JBFTQB010001077.1:0-1889 GCF_056398785.1 Paenibacillus sp. 01T422
GCTTTGCTTCATCCAGATGATAATATTCCCACTCATGCGGTTCCCTCACATCAATAATGACGCTATCTTTCAATGCCTGTTGATCCAGAGCTTCAACAAATTTCTGCGGGTGAATACTCGTAATGTCCACTATAGCACTTCCTTCCTTACCTGCTGCAAATGCAATTCCTATTTATCCAGTACATTAGCGAAAATCGTGACAAAATACAAGCAAAAATAGCATTGCTTTCTAAGGATCCTTGCTTTAAAATAAACGAAAAAGCTTTCGCATTGTTGTCAAATATGGCTTTCATGTGAATTTGATGAAAATGATTCGACATGTATTGACACGATTTCAACAGCATGGTAATCTAATGAAAATTCTATCACAGTAAAGCGTTGACGGAGCCAAGCAAGTAAAGTAGTTTTCAGAGAGCCGATGGTTGGTGCGAATCGGTAACGAACATTTTGCGGAGCACTCCAGAGTTATTGCATTGAACTTTAGTAGATGCAGTCGGAACAGGAACACGTTACAGTTCCAGGTCGGAAGACCGATTGAGGCTTCTCATGCGAATGGGCAGCGAACTAGGGTGGTACCACGAAAGCAATCTCTCGTCCCTTTGGATATAGACATCCGTGTCTGTTCCGGAGGGTTGGGAGTTTTTTTTATGTTCATATTCTAAGGAGGTACGAATGATGTACAAAGTTCTAGTATCCGATCCAATTAGTGACATGGGAATTCAAATGCTTTATGATGCAGCTGATGTTGAAGTGGTAAAACAAACTGGTCTATCCGAAGATGAGCTCGTTTCCATCATTGGAGAATATGATGCGCTCCTGGTTCGCAGCCAAACGAAAGTTACAGAGAAAATTATGAATGCGGCAGCTAAACTAAAAGTAATCGGCCGCGCAGGCGTAGGTGTCGACAACATCGATCTGGAAGCTGCAACAAAACGCGGTATTATTGTTATCAATGCACCAGACGGCAATACAATCGCTACTTGCGAACTTACATTTGCTATGATGATGTCCACTGCTCGTATGATTCCGCAAGCTTATAAGAAAACAGTCGGCGGAGAATGGGACCGTAAATTCATCGGAGTTGAGCTTCGTTACAAAACGCTCGGTATCCTCGGGATGGGACGTATCGGAAGCGAAGTGGCAAAACGTGCGAAAGTATTCGGCATGGAAGTTATCGGGTATGATCCGTTCTTGACGGAAGAGCGCGCAGAGAAACTAGGCGTTAAGCTTGGGACTGTCAATGAGATCGTTGCAAAAGCTGACTTCATCACCGTTCACACTCCACTTACACCAGAAACACGTCACTTAATCTCCAAACCGCAGTTCGAAATTATGAAACCAGGCATGCGCCTGATCAACTGTGCTCGTGGTGGTATTATTGATGAAATGGCGATGGTTGAAGCAATCGATCAAGGTATCGTAGCTGGCGCTGCATTTGACGTATTCGAAGTAGAGCCTCCACAAAAGGATCACCCATTCTTGAACAATCCAAAAGTCATCGTAACTCCTCACCTTGGAGCATCTACTATTGAAGCGCAAGAAAACGTTGCGATTGATGTTTCTGAAGAAGTCCTTCATATTCTGCGCAATGAGCCGTTCAAGAATGCGGTTAACTTGCCGCCAGTACCAGCAAATGTTTTGAACAAACTTCAACCTTACTTCGGACTTGGCGAAAAAATTGGTTCCATTCTTGGTCAAATCGCACAAGGCGCTGTATATGAAATTGTTGTCAATTATGCTGGCGATCTGATTGATGTAGATACAAGTCAATTAACTCGTTACATTGTTAAAGGCGTTTTCCAGAATCAGCTGGAAGGCATCAACATCGTAAACGCGATGCACTTGGCTAAATCACGCGACGTGAACATCGCTGTTCAAACGTCAAATAC
>NZ_JBFTQB010001078.1:0-1888 GCF_056398785.1 Paenibacillus sp. 01T422
GAGTGAATCAGGCGCCATAATCGTAGATACATTTGGAAAAACGAACGTGCCAGGTATTTATGGTGCAGGGGATGCATCCTCGGAAATGTATCAAGCGATTGCAGCTGCATATTTAGGTGCGTTAGCTGGCGTTGCTATTAATAGTGAATTACTTGTAGAAGTATGGGATCATAAGGGTTAGCTTGAAGCAATATCAACAAATGTGGCTTCTTTCTATCATGTGAAAATAAATAAACCTATATGCGGATGTAAATAAAACCAGCTTCTCGTTAATACACGAGGAGCTGGTTTTGATTTTTGCAAGAAACCTATTAGAAAGTTAATGCGAGCGTGCGGGCTTCTTGAACAGCCTTTTCTTTGATAGTTTGAGCTTGATCCGCAGCCGCAGCCATGCCTTCTACAAAAACTGTATCAAAACTTGGCACACCTAAGAATTTCATGATCGTGTCCAAATGACGGTGACTCATCTCGAAATCAGCGTAAGCCGATCCCGGTGACAAGACGCTGCCGCTAGCTTGAATGTGAAGGGCTTTTTTCTCCGTTAACTGCCCTACAGGACCTACCCCAGCAACGTATTTGAAGGTTTTGCCTGCCACACAGATTGCGTCGATATAATCTTTGAGCACTGGCGGATAGGAGAAATTCCATACTGGATTGACAAATACATATTTATCCGCGGCAACGAATTGATCAACAAGTTCGGATAAACGGCTAACTTTCTTTTGCTCGGAGCTGCTTAATTGATCAAATGCTGTGCCGGAACCTAATTTCCCCCAAGCGCTGAGTACTTCAGCGTCAATGCGCGGGATGTCCATTTGAAAAAKGTCAAGGTAAACAACTTCATCATTCGGGTTAGCCTCGCGGTAAGATTGGATAAATTGGTTGCCGACGCTTGTGCTATAGGATGCTTCACCTTGCATAGGGTGAGCTGAAATATAAAGGACTGTTGACATTGAAAAGTACCTTCTTTCTGAAAGGAGATATTTATGCTCGTTAACTTACCTTTAGTATGTTACTATGAAAACGTGGATATGTCTATTGACATATAGTGGGAAGCCACACGACAAAAAAGCTCCCCAGCAACGGTCCAGCATGGGGGGTCTTCTCTATAGAATTTATATTGGATCATGGAGATTTCTAACGATTTTCCTTAACTTAGGCAAAGACCCTGTTAAACTTACTTAGGAGTTCACCGAACATTTGCTGATCTTCCGGCGACCAATCTTGGAGCAGCTCCGCAACACGTTCGTATCGAGACTGTTTGTTCGAAGCAAGTTCCGCGGAACCGCTCTCTGTCATTTGCAGCGAGTAGGCACGGCCATCTTGAGGATCGGGAATCCGATAGACATAACCTTTCTGCTCCAGCGAAGCAGTCTGTCGGCTGATTGTGGAGATATCCAGTTGGAACTCCTCCGCCAAAGCTTTCACGCCTGATGAGCCATTGGAAGAAATCTGATGGAGTAATAGATAAGCGGAACGGTCCAAAGTGCCTATTTTTTTATTGGTTGTTGCAGCAAGGAATCTACGCATTAGGATGGCGAGTTCGAGCTCAATCGTTTCAGCAGGATGATTGATCTTTTCGGGCATAGAGTACCTCGTCTATAATTTATTATAAATAACCATTATTTTATCGTAACATACAAGATTTGTTTTGAATATGTTTCTGCATAGTGAACGAATTACAATTGAACTTCCCTGCACATAGTTGTATAATACAAATATATAGTTGCATTATACAGCTAGATCTTTCAGAAGGCAAATTATATGGGGGGGATCGTCATGAAAGCCAAAGAGATAATGGTTCGCCAAGTTTACAAAGTAAAAGAAAACGACCCTGTTCGCGATGTCATTGAGAAATTTATCAAGTACAGAATTAGCGGGCTTCCTG
>NZ_JBFTQB010001079.1:0-1887 GCF_056398785.1 Paenibacillus sp. 01T422
GTATGTTCCTTATGAAGAGGCAAATAGGATTGTTAATAGCATAGCTAAAGATTATACAGAAAATTGGAGACGATATTTAGATGAGTTAATTAATGAAGGGTTATTTACACAGAATATTTTCTTAATTGAAAATCAATATGTTGACGGTATTTACTTTGCATATGAAAGATTTGATGATCATGTAAGTGTTGCATATATGCTTGACAAACATTTAGATAAGCAAGATCCACATTTGTCATTTGAAGAGGGCCAGATTTTATTTGAGTATATAAAGGATGAAAGAGCACTTTATTATCATAAAGGTTATTTAGAGGCTCTAGCAATTCAACTACCGGAAATCGTTAACATTGAACTGTTTGAAGTTGTATCAAAACATAAATCACATCACATAGTAGTAGAGGCCTTTATTAATAGCCTATTGTGGAGAAAAACTGAAACAATTACTGAAAAAGTTATTCCTTTTATTAATAAGATTGTTATGAAAAGAAACGGGACATTCGAAATGTTTTGGGACACAATTTTACAGGTATCCTCAAATCCTAAACACTTTTTTAATGGAGAAAGAATTCATTATAGATTAATGAAGGACACTCTTCCACGAAGAGATGCTTGGTGGACACCATTTATTAGTAACCATTACAATGGATATTCTGCAATAAAGAGAATAATAGACTGGGCTTGGTCGGCAGAGGATCGTGGATATATAAGTGATGAGTCAATTAAATTATCTGCGGTCACAGTTTCATGGTTTCTCACAAGTCCAAATCGAAAATTACGTGATTCTGCGACAAAGGCACTTGTGTGTCTACTTCAAAATAAGTTGAATGTTTTAGTTGAAGTATTACAATTATTCGAAAAAGTTAATGATCCTTATGTATATGAAAGAATATTCGCGGCTGCATATGGTTGCGCATTAAGAAGTAAGAATAAAGAAGATATATTTGAACTTAGCATATATGTTTATAAGACAATATTTAATAAGAAGTATACGTATCCTCATATATTATTGAGGGATTACGCAAGAGGTATTATTGAGTATTCCGTTTACTTAGGAATGCATGAAGGTTTGGATCTTACAAAAATAAGACCACCATATCATAGTAAGTGGTACAATCATATTCCTACTCTTGAAGAAATAGATCAATATGAGTTCGATTACAAATCTGAGGGTTTCCAAGATAAGTATTGGTCTCAAAATACAATATTAAATTCAATGACAACAGAATATGGTAGAGGGACAGGTGGATATGGCGATTTTGGGAGATATGTCTTTCAAGGCGCAGTGAAAAATTGGGAGCAGTATTTCGATACCCAATCTCTAAGTAATATTGCAACACTTAGAGTATTTCAGCTAGGCTACGACGTTGAATTACATGGGGATTATGATAGGAACCACGTTAAAGCATACAATAGACATGAACATAAGAATGAGAGAATTGGTAAGAAATATCAATGGATCGCTTTTCATGAATTGTTAGCAAAGTTATCTGATAGATACCCTATGAGTGAGTCCGAAGGTTATGAAGTTGGTGAAGTGGTTGATTTTGATATGGATGCATTTCTTGCTTCACTTAATGCTAAGTTAATTTGGGCAAATGATACATATTCTGATACAGATACAGGTAATGCAGAAGATTTAAATACAGATTTTTTTATTAATTTGGATTCCAACGAAGCAGAGGGAAAACGTGAACTGATCTACAAGGATATTCCTTATAGTGGCCCATGGAATCCATTCGTTCGCGATATTGACCCTACTATACTAAACAATAGAATTAAAGAAAACAAAAACTATTATAATAGTATTTTTGAGTTTCCTGAAAATGATATTGAAAAATGGGTACATGATTTTAAGCAAATACCCAAGTTTGAAGATTTAATTTATAC
>NZ_JBFTQB010001080.1:0-1885 GCF_056398785.1 Paenibacillus sp. 01T422
GAATACAGAGTCCCACAGCCACATCGCTTGGTGAGGAACACGATCAGGCGTGGACCAGTGCTGATGAATGACTCCCTCAGATGCCAGTGTGTTGACTTTCATCACGCTAAGACACTTCAGAAGCAGCCGTTCCTTCAATGGATCATCCAGTTTGGGAACATGCTCATAAAATTGCAGCCTCGCTTCCGTTTCTTCCCAGGCATCGAAGGTCAGCCCCTGCACTACCCGGCTGACAGCTTCATCTAGCTGGCTTCCGTAAGCTAATGCCCAGCGTTTTTCGTCTCTTAGCAGAACGATATAATCCCTTCCGTTTGTTGCCTCCGTTATGATGAGGGTATCTTGTGTCCAGGCTTTGCCTCCCTCTTCTTCTTCAAAGCTTAGCCGGATATCAACGGTCGCAGGAGCCACCCCGATAAGCGTATGCCAACTCTGATAAACCGCCAGCAGCGGGCCTTCATCCAGTTCCATTAACATGACGTCTCCCGTGGCTATTCGATTCTCGCCTGACTGGGGAACGACAAATTGTAGCCATCTGCGCTTCGGAGTATGAAATAGTAGGCTGATCTCTTCAGTTCCCACAGAAGCTACGAATTGCGAATTCGAATCCGTTTGTCCGTCATATCCAGAGAAAGCAAACAGTGCTCCCTCTTTCCACAGATCTGGTAAATGTTTCTGAACATGCAGCGCCATCTTGCCCGTCAAATTTGCTCTCTCCTCTATGAACCCATTTATTGAATTAATTATCGCGTATTTCAGACATCAGGTTCTATAGAAGAAATTGCGCTTTCATTACAAGATTTTGCTCTTTTCTTCGTTTCGGTACGTCATAGACTGTGATATACTCAGAATCATCTAATAGATAAGGCTGGTGAGCAGCATTGGATGCTTTGAAGAAAATTGAACCCTTCGAAGGTAGGCGCTTTCCTTTACGAATGACCGAAGTTATTAGCTGTTTTCACCTGGTAAGGCCCCATTGGCACGATCACCTCGAGTTTATTCAGCTCATGGAAGGTGAAGCTCAAATTCATATCGATAATCGAACCTTTGTCGTGCGAGCACCAGCTATTCTATTTATTAATAGTTGCAAGATTCATTCGATGCAATCCCTTAATGGCAAAAGCAGTACCATCCATGGGATGATCTTCGATATGTCCTTGTTATCCGGCTCTTTTGAGCATTCCGAATTACAGCATTTATTCGCCCGCTTCATACAGACTGCTCCCATTCTGGAGCCCATCCTCCCCTCACATCCGTTATGGAACGAACTTACGACCCATTTTGAATTAGCATACAAAGAGTACGCGGCACAAGACATTGGTTGTGAGCTCGTCATCAAATCGTCCCTGTATCGCATGATGATTCCTATGCTTCGCGGATTTCAGCAAGTGCTGTCTCTATCGAAAGACTTGAACAAAAGCTTTGATCAATATAAACGGCTCAAACCTGCTATTGATTTCATAGAGTCCAGTTATGCTCAAAAGATTTATACCGATACCCTTGGTGGGCTGGTAAATTTGAGCCCTTTTCATTTTACCCGTTTATTTAAAAAGGTCACTGGACTCCCCCCGATGAACTATATCAACCGCTATCGGGTAGAAATGGCCAAACGATTACTGATCGAAAAAGACCTCACCATTACGCAAATTGCAGAACGCACTGGTTTCTGTAATGTGAATTACTTTGATAAAGTATTTAAGGAAATGAATGGGTTCACGCCGCAAGAGTTAAGGAAACAGTTCACTGATGGTTAAGTAGATTGATAATAATGAATTGAAGTAAGTTTCTTCGCCCCTTGTAAGACTAGCTCTGTCATTTGACTCCAAGTTTCTTCTTTCCACCGGGTTGTCGGAATTGAGATGCTCATCGCGGCTATTAATTCTTGATT
>NZ_JBFTQB010001081.1:0-3195 GCF_056398785.1 Paenibacillus sp. 01T422
CATCTGTACATGGTCGGCAACCACATCTAGGGATAGATCCAATTTGTAATTTTGTTCTACAAAGGTAACGATTTTATCGATAGCCTGAGTGTGAGGCTGTTGATGCTCTGGACGCCGATCGAAGGGAAGGAGTTGCCCTGTGATTTTCGACTCTGGTGCAACATCGAGCGTTGTCCCAAATCTTGGGTAGTAATCGTTTACAAGGTTGAAATATAGTTCGCGCAGCTTGACGTTGCAGTTATCGCCTTCTGAGAAACGAAGATGCAGAGACTGCATGTCCTTTTCGATTTGTTCTAGAGTCTCAGCAATCGAACGATCGCTCTTTTGGACAAGAGTCAATTCACTGCCAATTGTCGCAGATGCTTGTCGACATACAGTCATGCTGCAGTTCGTATGGCGCTGATTGAATAACATCGAAGCCATTGCTTCAATGTACAGCTCCCGCAGGCCATCTATATCACTCATTCTGCCGCTGCCACCAATCGATAGTCCGCTGCATTGCGTATTTTCTGTATTAGACAGATCGGCACATGCAAGCTGAAGCTCGGAATCTGTTGGYACATGTAAACCGTTAATGATAAGAACGGCTTGCCGTAAAAATCGGGATTGAAAAGAATGAGCTTTGAAATTCATCTCGGATAGCAAGTTACAGAGTTGTTCAAGACGTTCGGCTGTCAACATGGGTGTGTTTTCATAGGATTGAAATACTAGAATTGTCGTGAACGCATCAGGAAGGAGGAGCTGCAGCTGCTCTGGCTTGAGCGGCATGTCCTCAAATGGCGTGTTATAAAGGATATGTTCTTTCAGCATCAGCAGGTCATGATCTCTCATGTGACGCTGTTCCAACCTAATGGTATGTTCGACTTTCGCGAGCACGCCTATCAGTTCATCCTTATTAATTGGTTTTAATAAATAGTCTACCACTTGGTAGCGCAGGGCCTGCCTAGCATAAGTAAAGTCGTCATAGCCCGTAATAATAATGAAGCGATTACCAAGATGTTGAGCTTGTATCTCCTTAATAAGGGCGAGCCCATCCATTTCAGGCATATGAATATCCGTTAGAATCAAGTCAGGCTGAAAGGATTCCAACTTTTGCAGCGCATCAATGCCATCACTGGCTCCGACGATCTCGGTAAAAGACGTATTCGCTTTCTGAATCATACGGATGATGCCGTTCAATAGGATAGGTTCGTCATCGATAACCATCAGCTTCATTGTGCTGCCCCCTTGCCTAATTTGAGCAAACAAGTCGTTCCCTCGCTAAGCTTACTCGTTATCTGGGTACCGGAACCTTCGCCAAAGAATATTTTTATACGTTCATTGACATTCACGATGCCGATACCACCGCCGCCGTTCTGCAAATGTGAAGCATCAATTTTGCCATTTAAAACATCTTGAACTCGAGCTAGCAGATCCTCCGCGATACCTGCACCCGTGTCACTAACTGCTATGAACATGAACAAGGCATCTTCCCAAATTCGAATGGAGAGGGTAACTTGTTTTCTTACGGTAGCAATCCCATGGACAATACTATTTTCAATCATAGGCTGCAGAATATAGTGGGGACAGATAAAGTGATCGATAGCAGCGTCAATCATGAAAGTTACTTGCAGCCGGTCAGCGAGCCTGATCTGCTGAATTTTGATATAGTCTTTGACATTTTCAACCTCATCTTTCAAGGTCGTTTCACTTTTTGATCCTGATAAACTATAGCGGAAAAGCTTGCCAAGCGTATAGGACATCTCAGCAGCTTCCGGGTCATCGTTAGCTTCTGCAATCATGCGTATCGACTCAAGCGTATTGTAAAGGAAATGAGGTTTGATTTGCGCTTGCATCATCTGATAGGCGGATTCCTTCCTCAACATTTCGGATCGGTGTACCGTCCGGAAAGCGTCAATAGTAGGATCGTTACGAGCATGACGAGTACATATTTGTTCATTTTGATCCCACTAAACACATCATCAACCTGTTCCATCATGACAAAATGCAGCTTCAAACTGTCCGCAAAAAAAGATTCAATCAGCATTTTATTGCCGCCCACAGTTTGATAGAAGTACCTCGTTTTTGCTTGGAAGGCATTGTCCAAAATCGCTTTTTCTGATTCCTTGTTTAAGGGGATTTTTGCAATGCGCGAGATGACCTGGTGATCCTGATCAAGCACATATAAATTGCTTTTGCTATTCAAATTTAACGATTCAAACAACGGTTTAATTAACTTGGAGGTCACTTTAATATCGAGTAGACCGATGTCCTGTTCGAAATTCCGATTCCCTATTTTGTGCACATAATGGAGGTTGATGTTTGGATCGGATACGTTGCTCGATGTCACCCATTTCCCTACACCAAGTGGAAGCTTTGTAATGCTTTCTTCCAGCTTAAACTCGTCCATCTTGGCCATTTCCGGTCGGAAAATCATCCCGTTTTGCTGTTCCATATAGATGGTCATACCGTCAATCATGCGATTGGATGACAAAATATAGGAAAATAAGGGGCGGATATAGGTCAAAAAGTTGGAGACTTGATCAAAGTCAGTCCGATAATTTCCGCTTAAATAGGCGATTGTATTCGAATTATTTTGGAAAAGTTGATAGGCTAATTCGATCTGCACGGTGCTGATACTTATATTATTTAACACTTGATTCACGATTTTTTGTCTGCCTTGCGCGTATTCTTCTAGAAAGCTGTTATAGTTCTGATTATAAAGGAACAGTCCGAACGAGATGATGGGAATGAAAATGATCACAATGTAGCCTATTGCCATTTTTTTAACGATAGACAAGTTCTGATAGTTGAAAGCAAGCTTCTTTGGGATGAGGCACACCACCTTATGAATGGACAGTTCATCTTAAAAATGATCCCTATAAATTTGTTCGACAGTCTATTATGATAGTCCTTGTAAGCGCTTAAAAATAGGTATAAATTAATTGCAGCCTGGAGGGAGAGTTACCATGAGTATAGCAGTTAGAATGATGAAGAAAAATTGGCAGCTCTATCTGATTATTCTGCCGTCACTTCTATATTTACTTATTTTTAAATATGTACCGATGGCTGGCGTGCAAATTGCTTTTAAAAATTATGTGGTTACCAAAGGGATTTGGGGAAGCGATTGGATTGGCTTTAAGCACTTCATTGAATTTTTCCGGCTGCCGATTTTCTGGCGAATTATCAAAAATACGGCTCTATTAAGCCTATATT
>NZ_JBFTQB010001082.1:0-1882 GCF_056398785.1 Paenibacillus sp. 01T422
AATGTATGCAACACAAGCAGCTGTCCAAATTATCCTATTAAGCGCTGGAGGTTAAATAGAATTTTGTATGTAAGATAGATTACAGAATAAAATCAATGGTTAGCCCTATATTAGAGAAGCAGGTGATTGAGTTACTAAATATGCATTCATCGCGTTTAAAAATATACAACATTATAAATTAGGAGGAATCATATATGTCAAAAGTATTAGATGTCATGGGGCCACGTATTCAACTCGTTACGGATTTAACGAAAAATAGGGACCATTCCTTCATGAAGGCTGAAGTTCCAGCTGGTGTTATCGTTCCTCTTCACAGTCATGATGATCGTGAAACGTTTGTAGTTCTCACAGGGGAACTTGAAGCCTTCACGGAAGATAGCTGGAAAACCGTTAAAGCTGGTGAAACGGTTGATATTCCAGGAGATGTAAAGCACGCTTGGAGAAATTCTTCTAACGAGACAGTAACATTGTTCGTCGTCTCTACAGTGAAAATGGGTGAATTCTTCAATGAAATTGGTCGTCCGGTTGACACGGTGCCACCAGGTCCGCCTTCGCTAGAGGTATTACAACATTTTGTTGAAGTAGCGATTAATTATGGCTATTGGCTCGGAACGCCAGAAGATAATGCTTCCATCGGTATTAAGTTAGGATAATTTTTTATCAGAAGAAATGTACATTTATAAGACACGAGGAGGTTAGAATAATTATGGATGTTATTTCACTAACAAAAGATAGCTTTCGAGGACAAATTGAAACTGGGATTACACTTGTAGATTTTTATGCAACTTGGTGTGGTCCTTGTAAAATACAGATGCCAATTGTAGAAGAATTAGCTAAAGAGATCAAGAATGAGGCTACAATTGCCAAAGTAGATATAGATTCAGAATCTGACATTGCATCAGAGTACGATGTGAAAAGTATTCCTACTTTGATGATATTTAAAGATGGGTACAGATTAGAAACATTTGTTGGCGTTCAGAGTAAAGAGTTTTTAAAACAAAAAATTAATGAATATACAGCAATAGGAGATACTTATTAAAACAAAAATTTACACCAATTGCAATGATAAAAAATAAAAGGTTGTTGGTAATCCAACAGCCTTATTCTTGTGAATGAACTAGTAGTTTACTGGGGAAGACATTAAGACAAGGATGTGTGTCAAATGATGCAATTCAATGCCATAATTATTGGATTCGGAAAAGGAGGTAAAACAATTGCTGCGCTAGCTCCCAGATCCACGTAGATCCACTGCGAATCCTTCTGCCAGACACTTTCCCAGCGACTATACACGTTATCGTCTACGGCCAAATCCGGGGTATTTCCTCCAAGAGAGGATGAAGCATAAATCGATCGGTTTTTGGACAACAAATAACTGTCCGATTCATCTGCCTGCACGTTTGGCGCAGACAGAAACGGCGAACTGGCAATCATCAACATAAGTGCTGTTTAAACATGGGCCCAGCGAAAGCGTTTTCTTCTTTTTTCAGTATACATGTGTTTCATCTCTACTCTCCATTTGCGTTTATTTGACATGTCCGTGTTATTGTAAGGGAATGTCACAACTACAACAAATTATGAAATAGAAACGTATAGATAAAATAATTTATACAGTTAGAAATTTCATATTTTATAAAAATTTATTATGTAAGAGTAATTATATTGTGATTTGTTTGATGGAATCCTGCGATTTACAATAGTGAAACATGTATGCCATAATCCGCGGCCCATGTAACTCAATTCAAAAGGAGTTGTGCGCCAAACAGATGGCAATTAGCAGGCATTTTGAGATTGTCTATTTATTAATTAGCAAAAAGAGAACAACAGCCGAAGAACTGGCGGAACATTTCAATGTTTCTACACGTACGATCTATAGAAATATTAG
>NZ_JBFTQB010001083.1:0-1880 GCF_056398785.1 Paenibacillus sp. 01T422
GTGGGCATCATCATTCTATTTTAGGAGGGGAACGTTTTGGAAGAACAATTAAACCGCATCGCACAACTTGAAGCAGAAAAAGGGAAGCTTGATCCGAATGTGCCAGATGATATGTTCCGCATTCGCCAGATCAATTCCGAGATTGACCAAATCAACACACAGATCGCTCAAGCTCAACAGAAGGCAGCTGAGGATCAAAAGTTTGACGAACTCAAGGCAATTGTTGAGGAAGCCAATCTGAATGAAGTCCTGGGACATCCGGACGCGGCCAAGATCGTGCATGCCATCTTGTATGCTCAGAGCTTAAAGTACCTGGCTGAGATGGGTCAAAAGGATACAGTAATCAAATCGCTTCAGGATCAAGTCACAACCCTTGAGCAGTATTACACGCATGAGCTTCAGCAGGCTCTTGCTGATGGCCAGAAGGTTGCTGAGGAAAATGCACAATTGCAATCTGATCTGGAGCTCTCTAAGAATGAATCACGCAATCGTGGTAATGAAGTGGAGCGCTTGAAGCAACAGGTAACCACGCTCAATCAACAACTCGAAACGGAAAAGAATCGTCGTTCCGAACTGAAGCCAGACGGTAACCTTCAGGAGCTTCTCGCAAGCGCCAAAGAGGTCACAGAGCAGCGTAAGATCAAGATTACCAATGTACAGCCGACCAACGTCAAAGAAACACATTTCACGGCTACTACAGAGACTGGTGAGCAAGTAACCATTCCACACTACGCACTCAACGCTTATGAGACAGTGGATCGTCTTCCACTACCAGCGGAGGAACCCGTAACGGAGGAGCAGTTTCCTCCAAGCAGTGAAGTTGTGGAAGAATCGGCAGTGGCACAAGAAGACGCCGGAGATACTGGAGGCACTGAAGACCATGCGGAGGTTCAGGAGCCAATGCTAGAAGAACGTGTGGCCGCTCTCGAAACTTGGAAAACTCGTGTAGAGTACGAGATGAATCAACAAGGAATAGTAAATTAATTCGGAGTAGGGGAGGCGTACGCTTCCTCTTTCCCCTTAGGGAGAGTTCTTCATGGAGGTATGCAGGGGCATTTTCTGGGCAACTATCTTCTCAATTCCAATTTGGTTGATCATTATATTAATAGGGTTGGTGATTTATTAATGGCTATAGGACACTGGTACGAAGAACGAAACGGCTGGACGATCATGGATCTGGGTGCGGCAACCTCAGAGAATTATCGACGATCTAAAAACATTGCCCGCTATGCGCTGAATAAGACAGCCAAGGAAGCCAAGAACGTACGCGGGGTTATCTCATCCATGATAAGTGAATGTGAATATGTCGAGGAATGGTTAGAGACAGGCAGAAGACCCGGGAGCTTCAAAGGCGTAGAGCGAGGATACAAAGAAACAAATTGGGATCCAGCTTGGCTTGACTCCTATGCTTCACCAAATGGCTGGCATACGGATCGTACGCAGTTTAGTGGGGAGTTATCGAAGGAAGACCGCTTCCGCATCGAGGATGCTATGAGCACGCTGTCTGATCGCGAGCGTCAGTGCTTTATGATGTACCACGTCGATGGAATGAGTGAATACGATATAGCCCGGGAGCTGCATCTTGGAAGGAGCAGTGTGCAGAAGTTCTTGGAAAGGGCTAAGGGAAAAATTGAAGAAGCGAAAATGAGCAGCCTATTCCTTTTGGGATAAGGCTGTTTTTTTCTGTATTTTATTGTAAAATGAACTAAACCATAAATTGTTGGAGGATGCAATATGCATGAGCAAAGATATGTTACAGATGAATTAACACATTTTGTAGGAAGAAGTGAAAAAGACGATCAAGATAAATTTAATTTGTTATTACGCATAATAAAAAGTGGATGGATTTTACATAGTCCTTTTGATCCGAATATTGATAC
>NZ_JBFTQB010001084.1:0-1874 GCF_056398785.1 Paenibacillus sp. 01T422
GTTATAACCGGCATGACATCCAGAGATGAGCATGTAGATAGTATGGATTATTTGGAAAAGGTAGGTCTGCTGGACAAAGGGGACAAGAAAGTAGGTCAGCTTAGTGGTGGAGAGCAGCAACGTGTGGCAATCGCCAAAGCTTTGATCCTTGGACCAAAAGTGCTTGTTGCTGATGAGCCTGTTTCTGGACTCGACCCGAAATCCACGGAGTACATTCTTCAGGATTTGAAATCATTATGTAAAGATAGGAATATGAGTGTAATCGCTACGCTGCATAAGGTAGAGTTAGCAGAGCGATTCGCAACACGTATTTGGGGCATTAACGAGGGTAAAATTGTACTCGACATCCCTGCTAGATCGTTAACAATGCGTGAGAAAAAGCTTATATTTGGTGAAGTATGATCCAGGTCTTATTCGTTTGTTTGGGCAATATTTGTCGTTCTCCCATGGCAGAGGCTGTTTTTCGTCATCAGGTCAAACTGGCCGGTCTTGAGCATGTCATTGCCATTGATTCAGCAGGCACAGGTGATTGGCACGTTGGTCATCCACCGCACCAAGGAACAAGGGACATTTTAGATAAAAATCATATTGATTACAAAGGTATGCAAGCTAGACAAGTAAAATCAGATGATTTCGTACAATTTACATACATCATTGCGATGGATGAGAGTAACGTGCAGAATCTAGCTGCGTTCGCACCTGAATCGGTAGATGCTGAGAAACGTACTTCTATTCACAAGCTATTGGATTTTGCACCTGGACGTACGGACAAAAATGTGCCAGATCCTTATTATACGGGGAATTTCCAAGAAGTTTTCGAAATGGTTGAAGAGAGCTGCGCGAGATTACTTGCTTATATGATTGATAAGGAACAACTTACATAAATGCAGTAAAAACAAATGAATTAGAATACGGAGCCCGCAAACCTGCGAGGCTCCTTTTTTGTTGTTTCACGCGAAAAAATTGTAAAAACAAACAAAAAGACGGGAAAACGCAAATACAATTCCGCGCTTTTGCTACATAATGTATCTTGTGATCGAAGAAATATATGTAGTGACTGGAGGAAGAAGCTTGAAGAAAAGACTAAATTGCATATCCAACAAGTTTCAAAAAATTGTGTCTTCTGCCTTGATTGCCAGCATGGTACTAACATTCACAGCACCTATGGACGCAGTAGTAGCTGCAGGAGATGAATCCATCTTATTCCAAGATGATTTCAATGATCTCAATGCCGATGGGTGGACGACATATGGGGGATCCTGGAACGCTTCAGACGGGGCCTACCATACCAATAAAGGGGCGGGATTCAAGGCTGTAGCAAACGGAACAACCTTCAGCAACTTTGCGTATGAAGCCGATATTGCCTTCAAAGATGGCATTAATTCGGATAATGCCGGACTAATCTTCAGAGTCAAAAACCCAACCGTAGGGGCAGATAATATGCAAGGTTATTATGCTGGCATTACAGCGAATAATCTCGTTCAACTGGGCAAAATGAATAATAATTGGACAGAACTGGCGTCTAAGCCCTTTACCGTCCAACAAAACAAAGTCTATCGTATGAAAGTGGAAGCCAATGGTAGCAATATTGATATTTATATCGATGGCAACCTTGTACTTAGTGCAGTAGACACCACTTTTACTCAGGGTGCTATTGGAGTCAGGTCCTTTTGGACCAATGCGACCTATGATAATTTGAAGGTAACGGATCTAAGTGTAAAGGCTGTAGAGTCCATCTCCCTGAAGCAGAGTGCCATCTCTTTAAAAATTGACGAAAAGGAAACCCTTGTTCCTGAGTTTAAACCAGCTGATGCAGGTAATCAGGAAGTATCGTGGAAGTCCAACAATCCTGCTGTAGCAACTGTGGATAGCAA
>NZ_JBFTQB010001085.1:0-1863 GCF_056398785.1 Paenibacillus sp. 01T422
TAATTACATGAGTCAACAGTTTCCAATTCGAACATCCATCCATATTTGCTGCTTCTTGAATCTCCCAAGGAATGCTGGTTTGAAAATACGTTCGCATGACAATCAAATTATAAGTGGCAATTGCACCAGGGATGACTAATGCCCACATCGTATCCACCATGCCCAAATTTTTCACGAGTAAATAGGACGGAATGAGCCCCCCGCTAAAAAACATCGTAAGTGTAACAAAAAACATAATGCCACCGCGCCCAGGTAAATCCGGTCTTGACAGCGGGTAAGCGGCAAGTGTCGTCATCACGAGATTGATTGCCGTTCCGATTAACGTATACAGTATGGTATTTCCATATCCATTCCAAATCTGTTCGTTATGAAAAACATTCTTGTATGCCTCTAAAGTAATTTGCTTGGGCAGCAAAATGACGTCGCCATTCAGTACTAGTGCAGGATCGCTGAATGAGGCACTAACGATAAAGATCAGCGGATACAGCACGACAACCACGATAATGGCAGCCAAAACGTTAACGACAGCATCAAAAACTTTTTCATCCGAGCCTCTCTTATTGAGCGTTTGACTCTGCATTACTCGGCCCCTCCTACCATAAGCTTGTCTCCGCCTTTTTACGGGCAAAGCGATTCACGAGGATCAGCAGCACAAGGTTGATAATGGAGTTAAACAATCCTATGGCAGCTGTATAACTATACTCGCCTTTCAAAATACCTGCCGAGTAGACGAATGTAGAGATCACATCACTGGACTCCAAATTCAAATTATTTTGCATGAGCAAAATTTTCTCAAATCCAACATTCATGAAATGCCCCACGTCGAGAATTAGCAAAATAACGATAACCGGCAGAATGCCCGGTAAGGATACGTGCCAGATACGTCGAAGCCGGCTTGCACCATCCATTTTGGCCGCTTCATACAGCTGTGGATTGACTCCGCTCAAGGCTGCAATATAAATAATTGATTGCCATCCCATGTTTTGCCAGATATTCGAGCTGATAAAAATCGACTTAAACCAGCCAGCGGAATCGAGAAATCGAACGGGCTCTCCGCCAACAGCCTCAATGATTGAATTCACAGGACCGCCTCGTGGTGATAAAAAGAGCATGAGCATCCCGACCATAACGACGATGGAAATGAAATGCGGAATGTACGTAATATTTTGCACGATTTTACTGAAAGCTTTATTCCGGATCTCTGTAACCAGCAAAGCAAGCAGGATTGGGATTGGAAACGCAAATAATAAGGAAAACAAATTAATAGAAATCGTGTTCCACAATAGTCTCCAGAAATAATAAGACTCTACAAAACGTTTAAAATGATCAAGCCCTACCCATGCGCTGCCATTAATGCCCTTCGCTGGGCTGAAGTTCTTGAATGCAATTTGCAGACCGTACAATGGTCCGTAATGAAACACAAGATACCAAACTATTGGAATGAGCAGCATGAGGTAGAGATCATACCGACTACTCACAGATTTCAAGAGGCTGGAGCGCCTCGATTTGGATCGAGACGCAGTGCCCGCTGTATTTGCCGTACTGTTCATCTGTAGCCCTCCAGCCGTCAATACTTATTTTTGCTGTTTAAGTTTATCGTAAGCATCCTGATACAGCTTCTGAAGCTCGTCTAATTTCATTTTCTTCAGAGTAGTCTGAAACTCGCCCCACTTATCGAAACTAAGGGCACCCGCGATAAACTTCGTGCTCTGTTCTTCGTAATATTTATCAATATCATTTCGCAGAATATTAATTTGTTGGGCTGTTTGCTCATCAAACATCGGTGAAGCATAGCGAATCTTCGGCATATACGGATCCAGTTTCTTTTGAGCTTCCTGAACCTGAGGCGGATTGATGTAAGAA
>NZ_JBFTQB010001086.1:0-1855 GCF_056398785.1 Paenibacillus sp. 01T422
ACTCTATTTGCTGCTTTTGAGAGGGGTTTAGCATCTAACGGACTCAAGAGTCGCTATTGGCCATGATATTACCTAAAACAGCGACAAAACCCTACAATAACGCCTCCTCAGTCCGATAGCACCTCAAATCCAGCCGAATTTGGCAGAATAACGGCTGCTGGGTCCGTTACAGAAATGTGCCTGCATGGGGGGAGGTGATGGACGAGTTGCTATTGTTGGACTTCATAGCACTTCAACTAGTTAGCTTCTACTGGCAGTGTTCCTACCGCTTCAGCCGTCAGCTTACCTCTTGCGAGCAGCTGTCGGCTAACGGACTTCATAGCACTTAAACTAGTTAGCTTCTACTGGCGGTGTTCCTACCGCTTCAGCCCTCAGCCTACCTCTTGCGATCAGCAGCTTGGCGGCTAACGGACTGAGATGACTCTATTTGCTGCTTTTGAGAGGGGTTTAGCATCTAACGGACTCAAGAGTCGCTATTGGCCATGATATTACCTAAAACAGCGACAAAACCCTGCAATAACGCCTCCTCAGTCCGATAGCACCTCAAATCCAGCCGTATTTGGCACAATAACGGCTGCTGGTTCCGTTACAGAAGTGTGCCTGCATGGGGGAGCTAATGGACGAGTTGCTATTGTTGGGATTCAGAGCACTTCAACTAGTTAGCTTCTACTGGCGGTGTTCATACCGCTTCAGCCGTCAGCCTTCCTCTTGCGAGCAGCTGTCGGCTAACGGACTTCATAGCACTTCAACTAGTTAGCTTTTACTGGCGGTGTTCATACCGCTTCAGCAGTCAGCTTACCTCTTGCGAGCAGCAGCTGGGCGGCTAACGGACTGAGATGACTCTATTTGCTGCTTTTGAGAGGKGWTTAGCATCTAACGGACTCWAGAGTCGCTATTGGCCATGATATTACCTAAAACAGCGACAAAAACCTACAATAACGCCTCCTCAGTCCGATAGCACCTCAAATCCATCCGAATTTGACAGAATAACCGCTGCTGGGTCCGTTACAGTAGAGTGCCTGCAAATGTGATACAACACAAAAGGCTATCCCTCCGCCATTTTCATGACTTCTGGGACAGCCTCTTCGTGATGTATGTACTATTTTAAATAGAAAACTTCGCGCATCGGTTGAATCGGCACGGCTTCACGGAAATTGAAGGAACCTACGACCATTTTGCTCGTAATTGCGTTCCACCGATTACAAGCCTCACTCTCCGCCAAATAGGCAAAAGCGGTTTCCAAATCATCGCATAAAAAACAATAGAAGAATTGATTGCCATTTTGGAAGATTGAGTAATCCCTGATCCCTGCTTTACTGTGCTCTTCCATGATTTCTGGCCAAGGCGCCAAATGCATTCGGACGTACTCCTCCAGATCTTCCTCCCGAATCGTCCATGTCCAAGCGAACTTCCCGCTAGTGGTCATGCGCTACACCCTCTCCCCATATATTGGATAACCGATTACTTTTACTTTACCGCGCTAATCCTATCCCGTCAATGCTCATCCTCATCAAAATAAAAATAAACAAAAAAAAGAAGTCACAAAGACTTCCGTTTTTTCGCTTTTATATTTGTTTGACTGTACGAGACGCACAAACAAACCAAACAAAAGAAGCAAAACAAAGCAGAGCAATAAAGCCATAACCGCCAAATACGTCATACCGAGCAGCAAAATAACCAAAGCCAAGACCTGCGAACGTGCTCAGCACATTCTCTCCCAACGACTGGAAGGAGTCTATCGTTGCCCTCATGTTCGAATTGATGCGGTGATGCAGATATCCAGAGGCAAGCGGCTGCATGACCCCAGAGAATAGGCAAATGATCAGCATTGCAGTCAGTCCGATGAAATCAGGAC
>NZ_JBFTQB010001087.1:0-1852 GCF_056398785.1 Paenibacillus sp. 01T422
GTCGTTTATTATGGACAAGACGATGCCAATGAATACTTGCTAATGACTGAGATCGAAGGAGTCAACGCCTCGGACAAATCCTATGAAGAGATGCTGCCGCAATTAATGCAGCAATTAGCCATTGGACTTAGAGCAGTACATGAAGTACCCGTTGAGGGATGCCCTTTTGACCAAACGCTGGATGCGAAGATTGTGGAAGCCAGAAGACGAGTGGAGCAGCAGCTTGTTGATGAAGATGATTTCGACCAACAAAGAGAAGGACGCACGGCGGGAGATTTAGCACAGGAGCTCCTGCACCTAAAGCCGGAAACCGAAGATTTGGTCTTTACGCACGGCGACTACTGTTTACCCAATATCATCCTCAAGGATGGAAAGGTTCACGGTTTTATTGACTGGGGCAGGGCAGGAGTTGCAGACCGGTATCAGGATGTAGCCCTAGCGATCCGAAGTATCCGATATAACTTTGGCAATGCGTATGTGCAAACTTTCCTGGACGCTTATGGACTAACAGAGTTAGATGAGGCAAAAGTCTACTACTATCAACTCATGGATGAGTTTTTTTAAAAGAAGAGGAACTACAGTCCACTATTTGCTCGGAAAATGGCTATATTACAGCTCAGTGGGAACTACGTTCCGCTATTTGATCGAATTCGGCTGACAGACAGCCATCCGAGGGCATATAAGACCCTGTAGTTCCGCTCTCAGGCAGAAAACAGCTGTTTTGCTCAAATAACGCCCTGTAGTTCCCCATCGCTTCTCCGTCCTTGCCCGCACATCCTGCCGCGCTCCCCTTCGCTTCGCCGTCCTTGCTCTCGCCTCCTTCGTCTCTCGCCGCGCTCGCCTTCGCTTCGCCGAGCCTGCACCAAAAAAGGGACCCAGCCACCAAGGCAGGGTCCCTACTTACTATCGCTGCGAACGATAGATTTCCTTCACTATCCGGTAAGCCAACTTAGGCTTGCGGTACTCGTTCAGCAGTCCTTTGTTGTTAAAGCTCCGCGCGCGATCGCGGAAATAAGGGCGGTCACTGCGCACATCGACGCGGATGTCAGCGAAATGCCAAATCAGCGTACCGACGATGCGCGGATCCTCGCGGAAAATTTGCAGCGCCTGCTGCACAACGTCAGCCTGGTAGTCTTCGCTGAACAAGCGTGGTTCCCAGCCTGCGTCTCCGAAAATACCGGCTGCACCGAACTCGCTCATGATCAGAGGCTTGTCCCCGGCGCCTTGCGCTTCGGCATTGCGATAGTAATTTTGCAGCATATCGCGGAATCCGGTTACGTTCCCTTCGTACCAGCCGTAATATTTATTGATGCCAATGACATCAAAGTAAGACAGGACGATATCCTCCACTGGGTGCATAGTAGCGTAGGTGACTAGACGGCTTTCGTCCATGCTGCGGATTTTGCCTACAAACTTTTTCGTAAGCTCAAGCGCTTCCGTCGTGCGTGTATCAATTTCATTATGAGCTCCCCAGAAAATAATCGATGGATGATGATAGTCGCGGGTAATCATTTCATCCAGCATCTTAACGCCACGCTCTGCAAAAAGAGGACTAGCCAGCGTTTCTATACTCATAAAACAGCCCCACATCGGAATCTCGCTCCACAAAAGCATGCCGTGTTCATCCAGCAGATCCATCCAGAACTGGCTTTGCGGATAATGCGAGCCGCGTACGATGTTGCAGCCTAAATCTTGCAAAATCGAAAGATCTTTCAGCATGAGCTTAGGCGGGAAAGCAAAACCCCACTCTGGATGCTCCTCGTGCCGGTTAACTCCTTGCAGATAGAGCTTTTTCCCATTCAACAGGATCTGGCCGTTGTCGACGGCAACAGTTCGAAATCCTGTACGGTCG
>NZ_JBFTQB010001088.1:0-2369 GCF_056398785.1 Paenibacillus sp. 01T422
CTTTCATCCTCAACTTTTTGTCATTTATTTATCAGGGAAGTCTACAAGAGCCACTACACCGTATTTCACAGTTTATGCCAGTCTACTAGGAGTTGTCCAGAAAAACGGTATATACATATTAGAGGAGGAACATTGAGAAATAAAACGATACTATACAACAAGAAAACAAGCTGAGGGGATCAGCCTTTTGTTAACTTCGCTAAGCTTGCCGCTATTTTCTCTGTTTGGGCATTACTCAAGGAATGATCGGGGGAACTAATTATTATTGTTATGTTCTATCCTCTACCTTGTTGCCCTTACTTCTGTTCATGCAAATAATCGATGTAATCCGTCGGAACGCCGCGGTAACCAATTTGACGCAGCATTGCGGTCAGATTTCCACGATGATATGTTCCATGGTTTACGACATGCTGAACTAAGCCTATTATGGATGTGCTTGCGGTACCAGAAAGAAAGTCTGGGACGATCTTCTCAGGGTCACAACCGTTCAAAAACTCTCGATATGCGATTTCCGTATTATCGATTTTTTGTTTCATGCTTTTTAGAGTCTCCTGTTTTGACTCCTTTGTGAGCTTGGAGAAGAGCGATTGTACCTCGAAGAAAGTACTTTCGCGCATTGTACTCAACCACATATTATCAACAGCATCAATATGTCCTATCAATTGACCGATTGATGGAAACACACTTGATATCTCTTTATTCCAAACATCCTCAGGCAATCGCTGCAAATGGTTAAACACAATATTATTTGCCCAAACATGATAACCGTACCTTCAATAACTTGATGCGTTCCGTACATGGCAAGCGGTTTAACGGAATGTCCTGCCAAACCGGCAGGAGCTTTCGTAGCATAAACATGCAACTCTTCTGAGTCAAATGTTTGTTCTCTTATAAAAATGACGTATGCCGACATTTATTTCACATCTCCTATAGATATCTGATTATGGATTCGCATCATCTTCTTTTGTAATGGTCAACTTAGTAAATGATGAACTCTACATTTTTATCGTAAACGTTATAACCTCAATCGTAAAATTCATTATTTTCATGTAAACAATGAATATAATTAATGTATTATCGTTCTCCCTACTTCCTACTTGCTTTCGTGTTCCTTCTACTAATGGCTGAAAAGCATGGCATCCGAGTTCGTTTTTCATTACAAAAAGTAATTAAATTTATTATTATTATGAATTAGACTTATCTTTTAGATAGGGGTAAGCTTACACATGTGATCGAGAACAACCACAAAAAAACATCCACTAGGAGGATATACAATATGAGTTTTGCATCATACGAGAATGAATTCCAAGGTAAACGCGCATTAATAACGGGGGGAACAAAAGGTATGGGTTATGCGATCGTTAAACGACTTGCTGCAGCCGGTGCAACAGTGCTAACGACAGCACGAACGATTCCGACGGATTACGATATTCCTGGCGTACACTTTGTTCAAACCGACATCACAAAACCCGAAGGCACTGCGTCTCTCGTCGAAGCCGTGAATGAAAAGCTTGGCGGCTTAGACATTCTCATTAACACGGTGGGCGGTGCTTCCACGCCTCCAGGCGGTGCGTTGGCCTTATCTGAAGAGGACTGGCTGGAAACGTTGAATATGAATTTACTCGGATCCGTTCGATTAGACAGAAGCTTACTTCCGATGATGGTGGCACAAGGCAAGGGCGTCATTATCCACGTAAGCTCCATTCAAAGAACGTTGCCTCTGTATGAAACGACATTGGCATACGCGGCGTCAAAAGCAGCGTTGACCAACTATAGCAAAGGCTTGTCTAAGGAGTTTTCACCTAAAGGTATCCGCATCAACACAATCGCTCCGGGCTTTATTCAAACGGAGGCAGCGGATCGGATGATCGACCGAATCGCAACAGTCGCAGGAAGTCGCGAAGCGGCGCTGCAAGAACTAATGAACTCACTTGGCGGCATTCCTATCGGACGTCCGGGCATGCCAGAAGAAGTTGCCGAGCTTGCAGCCTTCTTGGTTTCCGATCGTGCAGCCTCCATTACGGGCAGCGAATATGTCATTGACGGTGGAACAGTACCAACCGTTTAATCTCATTCATTTTAAAGGAGGAGTCTATTATGACTCAATTGCCAGAATCCGTAGAAACTTATTTTAATGCCGCGAACGAGGAACAGCCAGCTGCATTTATCGCTGCGTTCGACGAGAACGCGTTCGTCTTCGACGATAATAGGGAATTTAAAGGACTGGAAGCTATCCGCAAATGGAGCGAAACTGACGTTTTCGGCGCTCATGTTCGCTTTGCAATTACCGATGTGATGGAAAAAGACGGTGCTTACGCCGTTACTGCATCACTGGACTGCGATTTCGATAAAACGAATCTCCCTAATCC
>NZ_JBFTQB010001089.1:0-1842 GCF_056398785.1 Paenibacillus sp. 01T422
CCCTTATGTATCTATTTTCAGGTCATGCGAACACTCCTTTTTAACCCAGATATACCTTATTGTACGTCGGATTAAAAAAGTTATGTCGCCAAAATTCCTGCCTATTGATTATTGTAAATGGGATTGCCATTAATATCATCCAATAGCTTCTCCGCGGATTCGCGATCGAAGCTCTGTCTGCTCTTGACTCCCTCGCGTTCATAGGAAATGTGAATTTTCATTGGATCTGTTTCGTCAACGAGTTCAATTTGGCTGACCCCGTGGTCCTCATGAAGCATCATAGCGAAAAAATCAAGTGTTTCCTTGGCTGCCTCATCACTTGGTCTAGCTTCACTGACTATGTGCATCTGCAGCCAATTGAAAAACGTATCTTGGAGATTCATCTTAACGCCCATCCTCTCTAAGTAGTATAACGTCATAACCTGACTCCAACCAACGAAGCCATTGATGTCTCCAGCGGCTATGTTCTGGGACTACATCACTTTCAGGTAAGGAAGTGACAAGCTCTAAAGCCTCCTTACGCGTGAGCAGACGATCAATAAAGGCTTCTGCGCAATGCGAGAGATGAAAGGGCTTACCATCGAAGCTAAACGCCTCAAACAGCTCGAGATCCAGTTCTAGAAGTTCTGAGCCGCACAATTCCTCGTCATCGCTTAACAGTAGACTGGATTTAAACATCGCAAGCAATCTGGGATGTCTCMCATTTGCCAACTCTCGGAACGACTCCAAGGCTTTCAGCGGCGTACAATGAATACGGTCAGCACCAAGCACTAATGGCGAATAATTCACAATTGGAGTTAGCCAATATCTCGTCATTCCGGACTGCTGCTTCCGCTTCTTTTTTCAATAAAATAACGGATCCGGACTAGAAACATGAGAGAAATTGCTACGGTCAAGCAAAGCACAATCGGCAGTCCTACCAACTGAAAACCGAGAAGCATAATCGATCCGATCGCCATAAGCAGGTAAACAACAGCTGTCTTAAGGACTGGTAATTTGCGCGTGCGAAAAACTTTGTTATACACATAAGACATGAATATGAAGATTAGCAAATAAGTGATGTAAATGTGATTTCCAAACCATTCGTTCAATGCTGTCAATACCATACACTCCATTTCGCTTAAAAAAGTAAAGTCAACTTAGTTCATTATCGCTCAATTGCACAAATAAATAAAGGGAAATGCAGCCGGACGGCTGACATTCCCCTTATTAAGAACACTTTGTGAACTAGACGTTAGCTTCGGCCGTTTTACGTTGTTTCTCAGAACGTTCACGTTCGCTTTTGTTCAAGATCTTTTTACGAATACGAACGGATTTTGGCGTAATTTCGCAGTACTCATCATCGTTCAAATACTCAAGAGCTTGCTCCAAAGAGTAAAGGCGAGGAGTTTTCATTTTCACAGTTTCTTCTTTGTTCGCTGAACGGATGTTGTTTACCGCTTTTTCTTTACAGATGTTCACGATGATGTCGTTATCGCGCGTGTGCTCGCCAACGATCATACCTTCATAAACCTCAGTTTGCGGGTGAACGAACAGGATACCGCGATCCTCTACGGATAGAATTCCGTACAGTGTGGAAACGCCAGTTTCGCTGGATACAAGTACGCCTTCATGACGTCCACCAACGTTTGCTCCTTGGTAAGGACCATAACTGTCGAATGCGTGATTCATAATTCCATAACCGCGAGTCAGTGTTAAGAAGTTCGTTCTGTAACCGATCAAACCACGCGCTGGAATCAAGAACTCAAGGCGAACGTTACCGCTGCCGTTGTTGATCATATTAACCATTTCTGCTTTACGTGAACCTAAGCTCTCCATAACGGAACCCATGCTATCTTCTGG
>NZ_JBFTQB010001090.1:0-1842 GCF_056398785.1 Paenibacillus sp. 01T422
GTCTTTGGCTTCAGTAAAGCAGGTGAAGGAGAGGGTGGCTGGAGTAGCGCAATCGTTCTCTCATCGATCATAATCGGCCTGATCTCTCTAGTGCTATTCGCACTTCGCCAGATCTCGATGCGCGAGCCAATGATGAACTTGCGTGTCTTCAAGTACCCGATGTTTATTATCGGATTACTTCTTGTACTGTCATGTATGATGATTATCTTGTCTACCATGATTATTTTACCGATGTATTTGCAAAATGGGATGAAACTATCCGCATTTACAACAGGGCTCATGCTGCTTCCGGGCAGCGCGTTGAACGGGATCCTGTCACCACGCATGGGACGTTTATTCGATAAGTATGGGCCCAAATGGCTTGTAGTCCCAGGTCTCGCTATTGTAGCTGTGATGTTATGGTTTTTCTCCAGTATCACCGTTGCCTCTTCAGTGGCCTTTATCGTTGTTCTGCACATTGGACTCATGGTTGGTATCTCCATGGTATGGATGCCGTCGCAAACGAACGGACTTAACCAACTTCCGCCGGAACTTTATCCGCACGGTACAGCAGTCATGAACACGTTGCAACAGGTTGCAGGAGCTATCGGTACAGCCATCGCAATCAGCATTCTAACAAGTGGCATGGAGAAGTACCTCGTCAGCTCTTCGAAGCCGAGCGAACCAGTCGAGGCAGCTAAAGCCATGATGCTCGGTTCCCAGAACGTATTTTTATTTGCTATGACTGTGACACTCATCGGATTAGCCGTGGCATTCTTCATCCGCCGCGTTATCGTTAAGCATTCGACGATGAATGCGATGCATTAAGTTTAGCAAGGAGCCCGCTTAGGCGGGCTTCTTTTTTTTTGTTTCACAAATTTTCACATATAGACGTATTCAGGACGAATAGTGATATTGTTGGCAAGCATGCCTGCCTGGTCTGTCTCGCGGCAGCTAATAAACTGCTTATTCGATCGCCTCATGAGCAGAACAAAGAAGCTAAGTTTGTGCAGGGAGGCACGATTTTGTTCCATAGACGTGTGCTTAAAAAGGTGCAGTTTCCTGATCGCTCACTAGGGGAAGACGTGGTTTTCCTCAGAGCCTGTAAGCGTAATGGATTTAAAACTTTCGCAACAACACCTTTTAACTACGTGTATATCCGTCGTAAAAATAAGTTGAGCCATACATGGCGGGTGAAAGACGACTTCTATTTGAAAGGGAGCCTGCTCCTCGCCTTGACGAGAGATTTCCGCCCCTTCGCCAAACTGAAAGCATAAGAAATCCGCCTCGCCGATGGGGATCGGCGGTGCGGTAAGGGGAGGAGTCTACGTTTAACAATATATTCTAATATTGATTAGATGACGTAAGTCTTTTGCCTAATTTGGCTCCCCCCATAAAAGTAAAGTTATAAAGCGAGGAGAAAAGACCGTTCACATGAAAATTGTCCGCCAGAAAACGGGGGATTTGTACGTTATAAGACGTAATCGTACCTTATGGCGTAATCATTTTTCCCCTAAAATCAGAAATGTAAGCGCTACAAAAAAATCTGGATTTTATTACTGGGGGTATTCATAGTGAGGGACTGGACGAAATTGAGCAGTATCGCACTCGCATCAATCATGGCAGTTTCGCTTACAGCATGTGGCACGGAATCGAAGAATGACGCAGGTTCAAAAGCAACACCAGCAGCACCTGCGGGTGCAACTCCTTCTGCTCCAGCAGCGACAACCGCGGCAGCACCAGCAGATGCAGTTGTTAAGCTTAGCATCTATACCAATCATTTCGACGATGACACATCGAAGCCTTACGATTACGCAGTCGCTGAACTTAAGAAAGAAATGCCAAACATTGAAGTTACCCTTG
>NZ_JBFTQB010001091.1:0-1839 GCF_056398785.1 Paenibacillus sp. 01T422
GCACAATGTTATTGACGAGAAGCTGCCGAATTCCGGCATTAAACTTGAATATGACTGGGCGCTTCAACACCCGCAAGATTATCTGGATGTACTTACGCGTTCAGTACCTGCAGTTGTGCAAGCTTCCGGTGTAGACCCTGCTGACATCATCGGCCTTGGTATTGATTTCACAGCATGCACGATGCTTCCAGTAGATGCGCAAGGTCAGCCGCTTTGCTTCAATCCTGAGCTGACGAATAATCCGCACAGCTGGGTGAAGCTATGGAAACATCATGCTGCTCAAGACGAAGCGAACCTCATTAATGAAATCGCTGAGCGCAGAGGCGAAGATTTCCTTCCGCGATACGGCGGGAAAATTTCATCGGAATGGATGATTGCGAAGGTTTGGCAAATATTGAATGAAGCCCCTGACATTTATGAGCAGACGGATCGCTTCCTGGAAGCGACAGACTGGGTAGTATCACAAATGACGGGCGCTTCTGATATTGTGCGTAACAGCTGTACGGCTGGCTATAAAGCAATCTGGCATAAAAAGAAAGGCTTTCCAAGCAACGAGTTCTTCAAAGCGTTGGACCCGCGCCTGGAGAATGTTACTCAGACGAAGCTGCGCGGCGAGGTTGTGGCGCTTGGCACCAAAGCCGGCGAATTAACGGAATCGATGGCTGCCTTGATGGGCTTACAGCCTGGCATTGCTATTGCTGTAGGGAATGTTGATGCCCACGCGGCTGTACCGGGTGTAGGCGTTGTAACACCAGGGAAATTAGTGATGGCGATGGGCACTTCGATTTGCCATATGCTTCTTGGGACAGAGGAGCGGGAAGTTGAAGGTATGTGCGGTGTTGTAGAAGACGGCATCATCCCGGGGTATTTGGGCTACGAAGCTGGGCAGTCAGCTGTCGGTGATATTTTTGCTTGGTATGTGGAACAGGGAGTGCCTGCTTATGTGCAAGCTGCGGCAGAGCAAGAAGGAACGAATGTGCATGAATGGCTGGAACGTCATGCATCCGCTTACAAACCAGGTGAAACAGGTTTGCTTGCGTTGGATTGGTGGAATGGAAATCGATCCGTGCTGGTAGATACAGAGCTCAACGGCCTTATTCTTGGCTATTCGCTTTTGACGAAGCCGGAAGAGGTATATCGATCGCTGCTGGAGGCTACTGCTTTTGGGACTCGTAAAATTGTCGATGCTTTCCACAATAATGGCGTTGAGGTTCAGGAATTGTATGCATGCGGCGGACTTYCGCAAAAAAATCGCCTGCTGATGCAGATTTATGCGGATGTAACGAATCGCGAGATCAAAATTGCTGATTCCAAACAAACGCCGGCACTTGGAGCAGCCATGTTCGGTGCTGTAGCCGCAGGCGCAGCTAAAGGCGGTTACGATAATATCGTAGATGCCGCGCAAAAAATGGCGCGTGTTCGCAAAGATACTTTTAAACCTATCCCGGAAAATGTTGCTGTTTACGAGAAACTTTACCAAGAGTACAGCAAGCTGCACGATTATTTCGGCCGCGGAGAGAACGATGTCATGAAACGCCTTCGTGTTATCCGTGAGGAAGCGCGGCACTAATTCACATTCATCCATCCCCATTATCCAAGGAGGCAAATTGCCATGAAAGCTTCAGCAGAAAAAGTATTTTGGTTTGTAACCGGAAGTCAACACTTGTACGGACCTGAGACATTGCTTCAAGTAGAGGATCATTCGAAACAGATTACAGAAGGAATTGACCGTGATCCTTCAATACCRAGTAAGCTTGTGTTCAAACAAGTTTTGACGACGCCAGATGCGATTCGCAGACTATGTTTGGATGCCAATGCGGATGACAACTGTGCAGGTAT
>NZ_JBFTQB010001092.1:0-1838 GCF_056398785.1 Paenibacillus sp. 01T422
GATATAATCGTCTAGAAAACCAACGAGGCCGTAGCCTAGCGAGGCAATTAGCAAGATTAGAAGATCTGTATTTTTATCAGCAAAACGAAGGCTTGCCAAAGCAAGGGCAATCAGAATGATGATGCCGCCCATAGTTGGTGTTCCTTGTTTTTTCAAGTGTCCCTGTGGGCCATCCTCACGGATTTGTTGGCCAAATTTCATACGCCGCAAAATTGGAATACAAAGCGGCCCCATAATAAGCGATAGCACAAATGCGACGCCCATCGTTAATAAAATTGCGTTTTCCACGTTGGTTCCCCCTGCTCGTTTCCGTTATCCGAAAACGATCTACTGTTTCATAATAGTAAAGCATTCACTACTTGCTCAAGGCGCATGCCGCGCGAGCCCTTCACAAGCACAATATCCTCAGGCTGTGCCACAGCTACCAGTTCGCTCGCGAGCAGCTCTTTGTCCTCGAAGGCGCGCACGCGATCCTTCGGAAGGCGCACCGCCGCTTCCTCTGCGATGAAGCGGCCCAAACGACCGAACGTGAAGACGTAGTCTACACGTTCCGGAGATACCATCGCGCCAATTTCGCGATGGAACTGCTCTTCGTGCTCGCCAAGCTCCAGCATGTCGCCGAGCACGAGGAACTTCCGACCGAAGCCGCCTAGCTGCTCGGTCAATGTAATGGCCGCCCGCATGGAGGCCGGGCTGGCATTGTACGCATCGTTCAGCACAGTCAGCCCTGAGGCTGCCGTCAGCTTCTCGATGCGCATGCTTGTCATCTCCAGCGAGCGGAGCCCCGCTGCAATGGCTTCCGGCTGAACGCCGAAGGCTTCGCCGATGGCGATGGCCGCTAACGCGTTGATGACGTTATGCGTGCCGAGCAAAGGAATGAACAATTCCGGATAACCCGGTGAATTGAGCTGGAAGTGCGCACCGTCTGCATCCATTCGGATTGCTGTCGGGAATTTTGCATTGTCTTCGCCGTGTCCGAACCGGAGGCGGCGCAGGCCCTCAGGCAAGCTGCGTTCCGCGAGCGCCTGCTCGATCAATGGCTCGTCACCGTTGTACACAAGTAGGCTGCCGCTTGGCATGCCGCTTACAATCTCCACTTTCGCCCGGGCAATTTCTTCCCGTGAACCTAGCTGGAGCATGTGAGACTCGCCAATCATCGTGATGATTGAAGCATCCGGCTCGGCCAAATCGCTTAACAGCTCGATCTCTCCCCGGCCGCTCATCCCCATTTCAACAACGGCAAATTCTGTCGTCTCCTCGAGCTGCAAAAGCGTAACCGGCAATCCGATATGATTATTTAAGTTCCCTTTGGTTTTATGCACCTTATACGTACTTCCCAAAACGGCTGCAACCAAATCTTTGGTCGTTGTTTTGCCGTTACTGCCCGTTATACCTATAATGCGTACAGACAGTTGCTTCCGATAAGCCTTAGCTAATTGCTGCAAAGCAGCCAGCGTATCTGCCACGGGGACATAGGGAACACCGTCTGGTGCCTCTCCATGATCCTCCTGCCATAAAACAGCCGCCGCCCCTTTATGATAAGCTTCCTCTGCGTAAGCATGCCCGTCAAACTTTTCACCAATCAGCGGGACGAATAGACTGCCTGCCGGAATCGAGCGAGTATCGGTTGAGACGCCTGCAATGCTCAAGGCAGCTTCCGTCCCTCGAACCTCACTCCCCAACATGTGTGCAACTTGTTCTAATGTACGTTGGATCATCGAATTCTCCCCTTTATCGCAGCCTTAGCCACCAAACGATCATCGAAATCATGCTTGACCCCCATGATGTCCTGATACGTTTCGTGGCCTTTTCCCGCTATCAATATTACATCTTTGGGG
>NZ_JBFTQB010001093.1:0-1837 GCF_056398785.1 Paenibacillus sp. 01T422
GAGCTGGAAGGCTGTCTTTTTTTATAATCAAAATGATGGCAAGGCAGAAGGATACGAGTACAAATGTGAGTATAGAACCAGAATCGGTCATTGGTGAATCATCCTTATCCTTATAGAATATGACGCTTGCTAACTACTGCATGATAGTAACTTTCGCTGCCTATCAGCAAACTCCTTTTTCAACCGGCATGCTGCATCGTTTCATCGGGATTTTCATCATCTTCGGTCTTCACCAGAATTAACTTGCCCCGAGAATCCATTTTGACTGTAAAACGATCTTCCGGAGCAATTTGCGCCTCATCGCTTAATTCCTTAGGCAATGTCAACTGTCCACGGTCACCGACTTCTACGAGGTAGCCAACCATTTTGGACCATTTGCCTGCCGCAAGCACGATGATGACGAGCAGACCGATAAGCAGCCATTTGCCGAGCGGGTTTGATGCAAAATAAGGGGAGAGGAACTTCTCGCCGGTAATCATTTTACCTGCTGTTAACGCGAGCACGCCTGCGCCGATATACATGATCCATGGATATTTTTCAATCCATTTGATGAACAAGGTGCTGCCCCAGACCACGATAGGGACGCTAACGAGCAGACCGATGATGACTAGCAGGAAATTCCCGTGAGCTGCGCCGGCGACAGCAATTACGTTATCCAGGCCCATCACGGCGTCGGCAATAATAATCGTACGAATCGCAGCCCACATACTGCTCTTGGCTTGAACTTGTTCGTGATTTTTCTTCTCACTGAGCAGCTTATAAGAGATCCAGAGGAGCAATATGCCACCCGCTAAGAGTAGACCCGGAATTTTCAAAAGTGTGACCACGATTAGGGTTGCCAAAGCGCGAATAAYGATGGCGCCCACCGTTCCCCATAAGATGACTTTCTTTTGTGTTTTCTTTTCCAAATTACGTGCCGCCATACCGATAACGATCGCGTTATCTCCTGCAAGTACCAAATCAATGAGAATAATACTGAGTAATGAAACGAAAAAAGCTGCTGATAACCATTCCACAACGACCACTCCTTTAGCAATTTTTTTGAAAAAAATAGAGCCCAGCACCGACGACCGGTGAAGGCTCTAATTCATCAAAAAAGACCTTCACCAAAAATTTGGCAAAGGTCTTGCTAACAACGATTGTCGTTGCCAATAAAGCCGGGATCTGATGAGGATCCGAATTGACGACTTTACTGTATCAGCTACTCCCCTTTGGAGTATTACGTATGAAATTATAACTTGATTATAATAAAGATAGAGAAGGAAAGTCAAGGCATTTGGTCTAATCCGCTTAGACTTCTTTGAAAGCGTCCATAATCGCTTGCAATTCTTCCTCAGTACCATCGAACTTATCCTTAGCAAATCGCTCACTAGCCCAGTGCAGCATCGCTGGCCGTCCGATAAAAGTGTGACATTCTTCGCCCCACTGGTCGGAGATCTCGGTAAGCACAATTTTGGTCCCTTGGACTTCAACATTGAGCATGTTCCATTTATCTTTTTTGTAGATCGTATGTTTCTTGAAAGGTTGTTTTGACACAGTTGTTCCTCGTTTCTGTAGTAAGCTTAAAGATATATGCAATCGTATCATAAATATGAATGATTTCCAAACAGGTCATCAAGAAATCCCTATTGCTATAGGCAGTCCCCCATGGTAATATTCTCCTAATCCTTTCCAGAGGGGAACGGGTTAAGAGACAGGTTGTCGAACAGACAAGTTGAGCTGAGGRGAGATGAGCATGGAACAAAAGCGTATTTATGAGCAAGTGGGGGTCGCTATGACCTCAAGATCGTACTCCGAGTATGAGAAAATGTTTATGCTGCAGACGGAACAATTGCAA
>NZ_JBFTQB010001094.1:0-1832 GCF_056398785.1 Paenibacillus sp. 01T422
CTCTCAACCTTGTCCATATATCCCCCACTTTTTCTCAACTTAATCTAAGAACAGTGACAAACAGCTGTCACCTTTTGTGGATTATACTACATTTATCACAAGAAGGAGGTATAACTTTATGTCAGCTATTACATATTTAAATTTTGACGGAAACGCAGAACTAGCGATTGAATTTTATTCGGAGGCTTTACATGCGAACGAGGTAAAAAAGGTGAAATTCAGCGATTTTCCCCAAGATCCAAACTATCCATTGCCAGAAAATGAATTAAATATGATCATGGAATCTTCAATCGAATTTGCAGGCGGGAAAATCATGATGTCGGATATTCTACCTTCAATGAAAAGTGTAACGGGCGAGTTGGTTAAAGGCAACAATATACTGATTAGTATCGTTATTGATGATAAACAGACATTGGAAAATTACTTTTCTAATTTGTCTGTAGGTGGTTATGTTATCATGCCGTTATCAGAAATGCCTTGGTCTTCCTGCTTCGGAATGTTAGCTGATAAATTTGGTGTTGTTTGGAAATTTAATAGTGATGCAGATAAGTTTCTTGATAAAATTATTGCCAGCAAACAATAACTCGTTACAGAAATGGCCTGTTCCCACACATATAAACGATCTCATTAAAGTAAAAAGACCTAGGCTAGGGCCTAGGTCTTAAGATTGACTACCTGATTGCATCAGTTAGGTACTAGTTTAATATAATCAAGTGACAGATGGTAGGCTGCGCTTGAGCCATTTTTACCTGCAACATTGAACTTGAAGGATTTCTCGCCTGCCGAGCTGAAGGTTATATTTGCCACATTCAGTTCCACATAGCTAAATGCATTTGAATATAAATCCTGAACTGTACCATGATTTACACCATTGACCGACAACTGGAACTGCCCTCTGTTGTTCCCCTTTTTCACACCGACCCTTACACTATAGCTGCGTGCTTCAGGCACATTCACCGTGTATGTCACATAGTCATTGACTGCATCGGCTTCCAGCGCAGTTCCAAATCCACCGCTCAGGCTGAGGTCCCGACCGGTTCCATTTCCGAACATGGCATGTTTGTCGCCTGAGGTTGCGCTTACAATTAAATTTTCTGTTTCATACCGACTGCTTTGAATTGAAATATTATCAAATTTTGCAGCTGAATCGTACGTCCTAACGCCTATACTCCCCCCCTTATAGGTTGCATCCGTCACACTAACCTTAGGTGTAGTCATATCACCAACATAGACCCTAATAGAGTCATCTTGTGCGACAATTTTAACATGATACTTTGTATTAGCCGTTAAGCTCATAGAAGCAGTGGCAAGTGATGTCCAGTTATTATTTGCTTTCCCTATCAATACCTTCTGATTGGAAACATCGAGTCCAGCGTAATAGCCTTGATAAGCATCCGCGCCTGTTCCAGGATTGGATACCCTGAATACCAGACCTGCATTACCGGTTGAACCTGGTGTCACATCAGCTTCATAAATCAGATCCGAGAAATTGGTGTCCAGCAGAGCCTTGGCACCCGGATTTGATGCTACATTATACTGACCGCCTTCTACCGTCCATGTACCGCCATATTTTGTCCACCCTGTATCATTGCCATCATCAAAGTTATCCTCCACTGCCATTTCGACTGGTTTAATCGTATTATCTGCATTAAACTCAAATTTAYCAAACGCCAGTACACGCTGTGAACTACTCAGATAACGCTTATGGTAAAAAATATACCAATCATTTGTTGTAGGGGACTGAACAATACCATTATGACCAGGGCCATCTGCTGTTGTCGTATCCGTATGCAGCATGATGCCTTGTGGTACAAATGGCCCAGTTACCGAGC
>NZ_JBFTQB010001095.1:0-3118 GCF_056398785.1 Paenibacillus sp. 01T422
AAGGGAAACCAAACATTAACGAGTAAAATACAATATTGACTAAAATGAATTGCAAATAAACGAAGCAAACATCGGCATTCCGTTTAAGAAACAGGACATCGATAAATGGTTGCTTTCGCTTGGCTTCATACCAATAAAAACCTATGCTGAGCACTAGACTAAGCAGGAGCAATAGCCAGTTGACACCTGATTTGAACGATAGGAAAAAGAACAGCCAGCTAAAGATCAGCGCGGTGAAAAAGACGATGCCCGTAATGTCCAAAGAGCCAGCACCTGCATGCTTCCGGGGTGTGTCCTTGGGCATCATTCGGAGAGCGAGCACGAAAGACACGACGATAAACGGAAAATTAATGAGAAAAATAGACGGCCAGTCGCTATATTGGATCAAAAAACCTCCGAGCGATGGACCTAGAGCTGCTGATGTCGAGGAGAACACGGACATGACACTTAGCGCTCTCGCTTGATTCGTCGTGATGACAGATCGGATGATGCCCATGCCATTGGGGAATAGGGCGGAGCTGCCGATCGCCTGGATGACACGAAAAGCCATTAGCCAGCCGAAGCTCGTTGATAGTGGCGCCAGCATGGAGGAAACGGTGATGAGGGCGAGTCCGAGCATGAAGATTTTTTTGCGGCCGAATAAATCGCCGATCTTCCCCATGACCGGCTGTGCCACAGCGCTAGCCACATAGTAGGTCGCTATGAGCCATGAAATCGAGGCATACGTGACATGAAATTCTTCCTGCAGCCTGGAGAAAGCGACGGATATCATGGTTGTGTTCAAAGGGTTGAGCAGTGTTCCCAAAGCTACAGCTGTTATGAGCCATAGATGGCCGGTTTTGTTTGATTTGGCGGTATCTGACAAGAAGATGTACTCCTTTCAATGATGCATATTTGGTGATAAAAAGGTAAAAGACTTCCGGTCTATATTCCCAAAGGGAGGTCGGAAGTCGTTATATTATCTTATAAGTACATACAATCTAACATGAGTGCTTTTTAATTGTCAATTTATGTTTAAAAGGACTCGGAAATAGCAGTTGGTAAATTAGAGGACTCCAGTTCCCACAAGAGAAAGCGTTAGCAGGATTCTCGCTAAGCTTTATGAAATTTGTTGTCGGTGGGTGAAGTGGCAGTCGGCTGTAAATTGAGTAGAGCGAGTGGATGGTGGCAGGTTGGTAAAGTAGCTAGGACAACGGCTCGACGGAGTAGGATCCGTCAGTTTTTTACGAAAGAAGGTATGTAGCTCTTGCGAGTGATCTTGCAAAGGGAACTATAGTCCGCTATTTCTCTGAGAAGGTTCATATCCACATAGGGAGGGGAACTACGATCCGCTATTTCCGCAATTTCATCTGAAAAGCCTGCCATGGAGGCGAAATAAAGCCCTGTAGTTCCGCTCAAAGTGGAAAAAGCCCGTTTTTCACGAAATAGAGGACTCCAGTTCCCTCAAGAGAAGGACTTAGCGAAAGTTTCGCTAAGTTTTATGAAATTTTTTTTACCTAGGAGAAGGTGGAATTTGGTTGTATGGTGGAATACCTCCATAGGATGTTCCAGTGGACTATTGCAGGCCTGGCCTCATCAAACTGTTATTGGGCATATGTACTAAAAAGAGATATACGCCTGCGCATGATCAAATAAATATGCCCGATCCAAGATATACTTTTGATCCTTGTACGCTTGTGAGGTTGGCTCGATTTTTCCAACTAGATCCAGTAATGCAGACGCAATCAAATCTAATCTCACGGGTCCCCATGTCTCTTGTTTTAGTTGAGCATAGCTCATACTCTCGATCAAAGTCAGACCTTTTATCCGCTGAAAAAGAGCCACCCATGCCATCAAATCGCACTTCAAGCTGCTGGAATGGATTGTGAATTCCCTGAATCCAACGGCCCCTGCATCAGTGGAGATAGCAAGTAGCCCGCAAATATCATCGGTCCCATTTCCAAGCTGGAGCTTTTCTATAAGCTCGCAGTCATATCGAAAACACTCTATTCGAGTAATCTTGAACGGCTGTAAAGATTCAAGATCTATCGCTGATTTTTTGAAATGTAGCAAAGCATTATGAAGGGGATGAGTGTCTTGGCGAGACTCAACGTGTTCAATTGTCGTCATGTTCTCATTTATCGTAATCGACATCTTGTCACTCCTTTAAACAAGTGTAATAGCTCGAAAAAGCAAAAATGACCTTCTCTGGAAACAGAGAAAGGTCATAGGAATTCAAAGTCATAGCCTCGCTCTTATCTCCCAGATTCGCCTAACGCAGCGTTTCCGCAAGAATTAGCACCGTGCATTCCTTTGTTAACAAAGGTTTGTCGGTTGCCGGGTATCATCGGGCTAGTCCCTCCACCTACTCTTGATAAGAAAAATCACCATATTCGATTACGTTCAATATTACTACAAAGTGCTCGGTTGTCAAGGAAAAAATCAAGTAAAATATTTACAAAATTTATAAATGAAATTGTAAACCGAATTAATACTAGTTCATTATCATTACTATGAGAATGGTAACATCAAATTTAAAGCGAGAGAAGGAAAGATCTTATGAAGCTAGTATTAATGGGAGATTTACATTATCACGAAATTGATGAAACAATTCCAGGTTGGTTAGAGGCACGTAATGAATTCTATGAAACATTACTTGGACGATTTTTGGAATTGGAAGGCGATGCTCATATATCGGTGGGGGATTTAACGAACTACGGGCATTCCTCGGAGCTTAATGATGTATATGCCTTGCTGCGAGAAAGTGATAGAACTTTCTATCATGCTCTGGGCAACCATGATCTGTATGCCCAAACAAGAAGAGAAGTTCTCGAAATAACGGGCCAAAGCCGGTATCACGCAATAGAAAATGAAAAAGCCGTACTTGTATTTTTAGATACAGCAAAAGAAATGGATTTTGAGGATTGGGGAGGCTGGGTTGACGAAGAGCAATTGAAGTGGTTTGAAGATGTCATAACGGCATCTGGCACGAAACCTGTATTAGTCTTCGCTCATCATCCGGTGCATAATACGACAACCAATTCCAATAAAGATAAAGGCTCCATTGACCCAAGCATTGATATGTGGAAAATCTTGGGCAAGAAAGAAGGCGTAGGGATTTATTTTAACGGTCATACGC
>NZ_JBFTQB010001096.1:0-1826 GCF_056398785.1 Paenibacillus sp. 01T422
CCTACAAGTCCTACTACAGTTTGCGCCGGATTAATTGCCACGATGAAAACCACCTTTCTAAATAAAAACGCTCGTCCAACTGGATATTGCGTAATTTTCTTAAGTCCTACTTCTAAGTTATCATCCCCGTTCTGAGCGGTCAATGAAAGATGTGTATCACTTGCAGGACTACATTGACAGACAAAGTACTCTTAAATATAATGTAAACCAGGAGGTGAGGGTCATCTTTGACTTGAAAATTATATCTGATCTTATTCGCGGGCATACCGATAGCATTATTCTTAAACTTTTAATGTCAGGTGATAAATATGGCTATGAAATTTCAAAGCTTGTACAAGTAACTTCTGGTGGAGAATACGAGCTCAAAGAGGCTACTATGTACGCCAGTCTCAAACGCTTAGAGCAGGAAGAGAACATTACATCCTACTGGGGAGACGAAACGCAAGGCGGCAGAAGAAAGTATTATCGGCTCACCGACAAGGGCAAGGAGACATTTGATACAAACAAACGGAACTGGGAACATGCCAAAAACATACTCGATTTGTTCTTATAAGAGAGATCCAGAAATCCAACCTTAAGGGGGCCTCTTTTCGGAAATGCCTATTTGACCAAACAGGCTCAGCTCTTCGGAGTTAATGGGGATCTGTTTGGATAACCTAACATTTACTGGAACTTCGTTTCTTCATACAGGCTCATGTTACCATCATTTAATAAGAAAGCGGGGAACACCAACTTCATGTCAACTCAAACCAAAAATAAAGGAATAGGCATTGTGCTTGCCGGGCTTCTGCTTGGCATTCTGATGGCAGCGATGGATAACACCATTGTAGCTACAGCTATGGGTACTATCGTAGGGGAATTAGGCGGATTGGACAAATTTGTGTGGGTCACTTCCGCCTATATGGTCGCAGAAATGGCAGGCATGCCGATTTTCGGAAAATTGTCCGATATGTATGGACGCAAAAAGTTTTTTATCTTCGGGATTGTCGTGTTTATGCTCGGCTCCATTTTGTGCGGAACAGCTAATTCCATTATTGAGCTCAGCATTTATCGCGCGATTCAAGGGATTGGCGGCGGTGCGCTAGTACCTATTGCTTTTACTATCATGTTCGATGCCGTTCCGATTGAGAGTCGCGGCAAATTAGGCGGATTGTTCGGGGCTGTTTTTGGTATGTCCAGTATTTTCGGCCCCCTGCTTGGGGCTTATATTACGGATTATGTGAATTGGAAATGGGTCTTCTACATTAATCTGCCGCTCGGTTTGATCGCTTTTATTTTCATCGCTTTCTTTTACCGTGAATCCGTTGAGCATTCGAAGCAAAAGATCGATTGGTGGGGCGCAATGACACTCGTCGGGGCCATCGTCTCTCTCATGTTCGCGCTTGAATTAGGCGGTAAAAAATATGCTTGGGATTCATCGGTTATCCTCGGATTATTCGCATTGTTCGCCGTGTTAACGATCATCTTTATTTTCGTAGAACGCCGTGCTGCCGAGCCGATTATCTCTTTTGCTATGTTCAAAAGCCGTTTGTATGCTTCCAGTAATACTGTAGCCATTTTTAGTGGTGCTGCCTTTATTACAGCTTCTGTTTATATCCCAATCTTTGTTCAAGGTGTACTTGGCGGAACAGCGACCAACTCAGGCTTAGTTTTACTGCCCATGATGTTAGGTTCAGTTGTAACGGCAACAGGCGGCGGTTTCTTAATGACCAAAGTGAGTTATCGATCCATTATGATACCTACAACCCTCATTCTAGCTGGGGGAATCGCCCTATTGACGACATTAACTCCTGAGACGCCTCGCTGGCTGTTAACGATCTATATGA
>NZ_JBFTQB010001097.1:0-1823 GCF_056398785.1 Paenibacillus sp. 01T422
CCGAAGTGCTCCGCTCGACTTGCATGTATTAGGCACGCCGCCAGCGTTCGTCCTGAGCCAGGATCAAACTCTCCATAATAGAAAAGCTTAATTGTACTCATTGACTTGCTAGCGAGATTATTCATCTCATTTATAGTCGATTACTCGACTGTGCTTACTCACTCGTTGTTCAGTTTTCAAAGATCAATTTTCTTTCGTTCTCTGCCGTGTTACCGAAGCAGCGAGAAGTAATATACCACAGCTCGTTCATCAATTGCAAGTACTTTTTTCTTGTCAATTTCTGTCGTTCTCTGTTGGGAAATTAATACTACCATACGTTGCTGTTCGAATGCAAGTTCACTTCATCTTGCTAAGTGATTCGCCGTCCAAAGCAACGAGGTATAATGTACCACGCTCGAAAACCAATTACAACCCCTTTGGAAATGTTCCGCAATTGCCATTGTTTTGAATGTTTTGTTCTATTTATAAATAAAAAATGGATGCATCAGATGCACCCGTCTCAATCCCGTATGTATTATATGTACGTTTAATTACCGAGTCGTTTGGAAAAACTCAATGCGCTCCCCATCTAACCCATTAAAGAAGAAATACCTAGAGCCATTAGGCAGCGTCGTAATTTCCTCATCTAACTGTTGAACATCCAATCCTTGAATACGGGTAAACTCAGCCTTAATGTCATCAACGGTAAAAGCAAGATGATGAACTTTCCCTTCTTGCGGCAAACCAGCGTTATAACCTTCGATAAGTTCAACTTCCGTTTCGTTCAGCGCCTCAAAGCCCAGAAATGCAAGACGGATAACTCCGTTCGTGTGAAGCAAAGTCCCTTTGTGCTTAAGACCAATCACTTCCTCATAGAAGCGAATTGATGCTTCTAAGTTCGCCACCATCACACCGACGTGCTCCATTTTCAAAACTGCCATTGTTCATAACCTCCTATTAAACTCCTATTTCCTATTATTGTAACGAAAATAGCAGAGAAGGGCTAGAACATCATAATAGTTAACTTATTTAAAATAGAAAATATATCGACAAGCCATTATCAGTCATAATCTCTACCGCATATGTATAGATTAGCGAAAGACATCTACGTTATACAAAGCGTTTCTATCTCACCATTAAGCGAAAAGAGCGTAACTTCCTCATTCGTGATATTGACCAAGCCGAGGTCGTCGAATACTCTGCGGATTTTCTCATTAGATAAATGCTTGAGTATCGTTTCAACGGCAACATGCAAATGATCCTGATGCTTGGATTCATAAAACATAAGAACTTCTTTTTCCTCGACACGTATTCTCGTATGTATCATACAAGATCCCCCCATTCCAATGGTTCAATTGTATATTTTGGAAATAAGGAAAGTGTGAGGACATTATTAGGTAAGTGTTAGGTTCAAAATTTGCGCTTAGATACCTCAGTCGTTGTATACTGTTGCTAGGAAGGTTAGATAGGAGGGTCACAACATGAGATTGCTAAAACTTCTTCAAATCTACGAGGTGGATGGGATTACGCCCAAACATCAATCTGATCGATTCAATTTTGATGAGATTCAAGGGCAGACTTTTCGTGAAATGAACCCAACTGAAGTCGGGTCACCGATGATCTTATCTGGCATACACCGATATATCCCTTTCAAAACAACTAGAGTTCAAGCGATAGATAGAGACGGATTGGATTTCCGGGTTCTTACTCGGAACACAATCTATCATTTTGAAGTTCATACCGAGCACAAAGCCACATAACCATTGGAGGGTTAGTGGCTTTGTTTGTTATTTTTTAAAATAATAATAACTTTACTTCTCAAAGACTACCAATTCCCTTTATAC
>NZ_JBFTQB010001098.1:0-2339 GCF_056398785.1 Paenibacillus sp. 01T422
GTGTTGACTTCTAGCACCCATGGTTTCAAATTTTTATCGATTCCAATATCAATACCAATTTCTTTAAATCCCGGATAACTCTTCTGATAGTGCGTTGCAATTCGATAACCTAAATGTCGCAAGCTCCTGATATATTCATTTTTCTTCTGATTTTTCAGATAAGAACCCAGCAATAATTCTAAAGGTAGCGGTGTTCCGCTGTTATGAAAGTTCGTCACTATCTTGTGAGGATGAGCTACTCGGCCAATATAACCAGTTGTTTCCCAATTGTTATGTGGAATCTTTTGGACCATAATACGCATGTCGAAGATTCGCTTCTGATGGGTTAACAGATGAATGCCTTGCTGAACAAGATAGGATCTGTTTAATTTGGCTTTGCTTAGAGCGGCGAATAAGTCTTGAAACGTTTTGAACGACATAGTGGTTTTTCCATCCTGAAAACGATATTTATAATTTTTCTCCACACGAATAACGCCTTGTCCGGCAGTACCATTGATCGGTTTAACATAAACCATTTTATGCTTATTTAACAAATGGAGAAGATTAGTTTGATTGTAGACTCTCGTTTCCGGTACAAATTTTCTAAGCTCTTTGTTTAGTAAGAGAACCTTTGTTTTGGTCCACTTGCTTCCAATTGTCCTTGCTCTATTCATCATACTAACACTTCCTATTTGAAATATTGGACGTATATATTTTTTCTAATTTTCTTGCTGTGGCTCGCCAACTAAATTTTCTTATTACATCTAGTCGGGCTTGTTTAGCCAGTTTTTTTGCCCGATAAGGATTTTGGGCTAAGTTAACAATTTCCTTGGCAAAAGCCTCAGGGTTTCGATAGTTTGCAACTAAAATGCCGTTATGCTGATGTTTAATAATCTCAGGAATCCCGCCATTTTTAGAAGCAACCGCTGGAATTCCGGAAGCCATAGCTTCCACATTCACTAAGCCAAACGCTTCATGGCCCTGTGAGGGACAAACAAAGCAATCCCCGGATCGGTAGAAGCTGGGCATTTGATTACGTGATATATACCCTTTAAATGTAACGGGAATTCGCAGTGAAGTAGCAAGTAGCTTCAAGTATTTCTTGTAGCTTAAGGCCGATGAGTTCCAGCAGCTTTCTGCTTGCGAGGTCGGAATTGATTAAGATCAACGCCTAGGTGAACGTACCGGACCTTTCTACTGATAGAGGGAAAGTTTCTTTTAAGGTTTTTTTGCAGAGAAAGGCTGTTGCCAACAATGCGATTAACACCTCTGAGATTGCTCGCGGCTTGTTTTTTAGATGTCATTGGCGGAGATATGAAGGTAGTTGAATGCAAAAAAATAGAGATTGGGGTTTGTGGGAATGTTTTTCTAATGGTTGGTTTATTGCTACCTGCTACTCGAACAATGGTGATATGACCTAGGAAGCTTCTCTTTGGGTAGTTAGATCGTAGTCTGCTAATAATAGTTACACGATGCTTGTTAGAAATTTTTTTGGCAATTTGGTAGATGCTGTGTTCCACAGAGCCCCCGACAGGAGGAGGTACGGGGATTTGTTCCGGAGCAATAATCAGAATATGCATACTGAAGATACACCTCTTGTCTTCTTATCTGTCGAGTTATCATATTCAAATTACGCTCAGTGACTTGGAGTAGAGTTTAGTGAAAAAATTAAATTTCTTTAATAGTAGTAACTGCTTAAATCTACAATAGAGTTTTTTCCTTCTAAGGAGGTTTGGTTAATTTAATGAATTTGAGAAAGCAGCTTACCTGGGCTTTTTTTATAAGTCTTTTGAGTGCAATTGGTTTTGGATCCATAGCGCTCTTGGTAACCGATAATAAGGTATATTTCGACTTCTGTTGGTCGCGGCATGTTAATTGTAATAAGCGTCGTTATGATAATCGCCATAGGAGTAAGCCGAATTTATTTGGGCGTACATTACCCAAGTGATGTTCTCGGCGGTTTCCTAGCTAGTGGCAGTTGGTTAGCTATTTCTATTTGGTATTATCAGCGATATCAAGAAAAACGATATCAAAAAGAAGCTTTTTGAAACATCTGATTTGTCAGATGAGAATTATGCATAAAACCCTGAGGCATGCGCTAACGGGTTCCGTTTTGATGATCAAATTGACATTGTGAACTGTAAATAAGGATGGCGAAATCTCACCATCCTTATGTTTGTGCTTATCGATTACTCTTGATCAATTGGATGTTGGATTTGATCTTGATACAGATCAAAAAATAGATTACCTTTCGTTCCCCTGATAGCGTAACAGACTTCTTCTGCCGTAACTCCCCGTTGTTGTAGCTTTTCCGATAGCCATTCTTTCGACAACCCAATTTGCTGTAAATTATTTGACAT
>NZ_JBFTQB010001099.1:0-1816 GCF_056398785.1 Paenibacillus sp. 01T422
CTATTATGCTTACCCGAACTTGGCATCCCCTTCGGCTTGCGATACTATAGGATGAGGGAAATGCTAAGAGGAGGTTGTCATACTTTGGAACAAGTTATCGTCATTGGGGCAGGGCCTTGCGGATTATCCGCCGCAGTTGCTTTGCAGCGTGAAGGGCTTTCCCCTTTATTGATCGAAAAAAGCTGCATCGTGAACGCAATCTATATGTATCCTACGTATTTACAGTTTTTCAGCACACCGGAGCTGCTCGAAATTGGCGGCTACCCTTTCTCTACCCCTCATGAAAAGCCATATCGCCAAGAAGCATTGGTCTACTATAGAGAGGTCGCAAGAAGAGAGCAACTTCGCATTAATTCCTATGAAGAAGTTGTTACTATTGAACCAATAGAGACAGGATTTAGCGTCCATACAGCAGATCAATTTGGTAAAAAGAAGGTCTATACAGCTAAGAAAGTTGTCGTAGCTACTGGCTATTTTGATCATCCTAATATGATCGGAATTCCTGGAGAGGATCTGCCGAAAACAACGCATTATTACAAAGAAGCTCATCCTTATTCGGGTGCCAAAGTAGCCATAATCGGCGGGAACAACTCCGCTGTTGATGCCGCTATGGATTTACTCCGGGTAGGCGCTGAGGTCACGGTTATTTATCGGGGAAAAGATTTCTCAGCCAATATTAAACCATGGGTTCGCCCTCTTTTTGAAAGTATGGTGAGCAAAGGCCGTATCCAGATGTGGTTTAGTTCCCAGGTTGAACATATTGAGGAACATTCAATTACGGTTCGAAAAGAAACCGAACAAGTCACGTTGGATAATGACTTCGTGCTTGCCCTTACAGGCTTCCGGCCTGATCGGGAGCTGCTGACTTCGCTCGGCGTCGGTTTTCACGAAGAAACGAATGCTCCAATCGTTAATCCGGAAACGATGGAAACGAGTATCCCGGGCTTGTATGTGGCGGGTGTTGTGGCTTCATCCAAATATGATGCGAACGAAATTTTCATTGAAACAGGCCGTATGCATGGTTTAGCGATTACCAAACATATCATATCCACGAATACCCTTCAATCAAGTTGATTGAAGGTTTTTTTCTATGAAAATATTTCCTGTTTTTCAGAGATTCCTCTTCCAATACGAACATTTGTTTGATATAATAAAAACAAGAACAAATGTTCCATTTAGATGAGGAGGTAGTTACATGATGAACGCCAGTCACAATTTCCGGTTTATTGAGAGAGATTATTGGTACCATAAGGCATTGTGTGACACTGACCATCTTCTCCCTGGACAGATTGACGCCATGCTGGATGAAGCACATTCTCACTATGCCGATTACACGTTCAAGTTTTATGACGACGGCTCCGTGATTATCATAGACAACGACACGAGTAACCGAATCAAGCCTAGAGAATTAACGGGTGCCGTTTATGATTTTTATGTGCGCAAGCGGATCTATTTAATCAAACATAATTTAATGGAGAAACAACTCCAATATGCCTGAGTGAAGCACACAGAAGGCCATCTGCTAGGGACATTCGTCCTTAACCGATGGCCTTCTCCTTTTAGTTCACACCGTGATAGCGGAAGCACTTTTGGTTATGATCGTTCACCATGCCAACGGCTTGCATATATGCATAGCAAATCGTCGAACCTACGAACTTGAAACCACGTTTCTTCAAATCCTTGCTCATAGCATCCGAAATCTCTGATGTGGCCGGCACATGACTCATATCCACCCAATCATTCTTGATCGGTTGACCGCCAACAAATCCCCAAATATATTGATCGAAAGACCCGAATTCCTGCTGCACTTTCAGGA
>NZ_JBFTQB010001100.1:0-1810 GCF_056398785.1 Paenibacillus sp. 01T422
CGATGACATGCCCCTTATCATCCGTCGCGATGACTCCGTCATTCATATTCGTCAAGATGGATGCGAGCTTCTCCTTCTCCTCTTCATTGAGAGAGAGGGCTTCCCTGAGCCGATTCATCATGAAATTGAACGTGTGCCCGAGCTGACCAATCTCATCGGTACCTCGAATATTGACCTGTTGATCAAAGTTCCCCTCCGCAACCGCTGTCGCCTGTTTCGTGATCTCTTTGATCGGATTCGTAATTGTACTTGTGAGAATGACACCAAGAATGGCGGTCAACCCTAGCGCAATCAATGTACCCGAAATCAGGATTCGGTTAATTGACCGGATCGTCTTATAGACATCCTCCATGGATGCGATTAGGTAGACAGCGCCCAGAACTCGCGCACCGCTACCCACAGGCTTAGCGATAATGACCTTTCGATAACCATCCTCATCAGTGAAGATCCGCTGGTTGTCCTTGATCCCTTGCAGCGCTCGAATGACTTCCGGCTGCGTATTTTTTTGCTTTAAATGATTGGGAACCGACGTGCTAATGACGTTCCCGTTGGCATCTATAATTTGTATTTCAGCATTATTAATGGAAAATAAATTGCTCACGAACTCGTTCAAATCCGCGTACGTCTTCTTGCCTTCGGCAGCATTCTTGCTATCCTGATCTCCTGTGAGATAGGACCCCACGAATCCAGCCAGCAGCGTAACCTGGCTGTTGCGCGAAGCCAAGAAGTCGTTCTTGAAATACGTCTCCACTGTTTTGTAGAAATACACCCCGATAAGCTGCATCGCAATCAAAATGAGCAGGACATACACAATAATCAGCTTCGCTTGGATCGATTGGAAGAAGCGGATGCCCTTCATGCTTAGAAGCCTCCGGCTTTCGGGCTGCGCATTAAATAGCCAAGCCCCCTGCGCGTCATGATGTATTCAGGACGGCTTGGGTCCGTCTCCAGCTTCTCGCGCAGCCGGCGTATCGTCACATCGACGGTGCGCACGTCGCCGAAATACTCAAAGCCCCAGACCGCTTGCAGCAGGTGCTCGCGTGTCATTACTTTGCCGGAGTTTTTGGCCAAATATTGAATCAGCTCGAACTCGCGATGCGTCAGATCAAGTGGAACCTCATCTTTATACACCATATACATGTCGTTATCGATGAATAAAGCGTGAATCCGCATCCCATTGCGCTGCGTATCCGACTCACTCGGAGCTGACTGCACCTTCGTCTGGCGGCGTAAATGCGCCTTGACTCGGGCCAGCAGCTCTCTTGTGCCGAATGGCTTGGTTACGTAATCGTCCGCGCCCATCTCTAGGCCAAGTACTTTGTCCAGCTCCGTATCTTTGGCTGTTAACATAATAATGGGTGTGTTCAGCTTCGAACGCACCTCTCGGCAGACATCCATCCCATCCTTCACGGGAAGCATGAGATCCAGCAATATAAGATCGGGCTGCTCAGAGAACGCCAGCTCTACAGCGCTTCCGCCATCATAGGCACAGATCACCTGATAGCCCTCTTTTTCCAAATTAAATTTCAAAATATCTGCAATCGGTTGTTCGTCATCCACCACGAGAATTTTTCCAAACAAACCTACCACCGCCTACTCCAGGATAAACTGCGAAGTCGTCCTATTCCTTGCATACTACCCTCTATTTTATCATATATTCAACTAAAAAGAGACAAGGCCCCCGAGTTGTCCGGTTTGACCTTGCCCCTATGTAAGTTAACGATTCAAATACTTCAATGGATTTTCCAAACTGCCGCTTTTGTGCACTTCAAAATGCAAGTGAACGCCTGTGGAATCGCCTGTACTTCCC
>NZ_JBFTQB010001101.1:0-1807 GCF_056398785.1 Paenibacillus sp. 01T422
CTTGCAAGCTGATTGATTCCCGCTCTGCAAACCGGTGATCGAAAGAGACAACTAGAAACAACGGCAGCGCGAGGATTGGCACCCATTCATAAGCGTCGCTGATGGGTCTTTCCGAAGTGATCATCACATCCGAAAAACCATTCTCGACCTGCTCCAGAATTGCTCCCTTGTCTCCTTGCGTCAACTCGAAGGTGATTTGCGGATTGGCTTTCTGGTAGTCACGAATCAAATGAGGAATTAACCCAACACCTAGTATATTTAAATATGAAAGATAGATGATCCCCGACTCAGGGTTGGAACATTCTTCGATTTCCTGTTTTCCTCGCTCAACCTCCTGCAAAATCTTCTCAACTCGCTTCGCAAACATAGTACCATATCGGTTAATTTGCAGGTTACGGCCCTTCCGTTCGAATAACGGTACGCCAAGTTCAGCTTCCAGCTTAGAAATGGAATGACTCAGCGCAGGCTGCGTGACGGATAGTTCTTCAGCAGCTCTCGTGAGATGTTCGATCCGGGCAACTTTCAAGAAATACTCTAATTGAGTAAGCTCCATATCGCACTCCTAAATTCATAATTTTCATCATTACTGTTGTTATCATACATTTGGTTCATGATTGATGCAAGTTTGGCTATCACGAATAAGCTCTAAGGACTTATGCTCGCAATCGCACTTGCAAGTGTCTCTCTTGTCTCGGGAAATCGTTCTCTTGCGCCTGAATCCAAAGGGTCAACCCATGTGAACCCATCATTCTCATATCTAGCCCAGATGTGCATATGAAAATGTCCTAAATCACTAAACTTTCCTCCATTTTGCATCATGCTTATTCCATCCGGTTGAAAAAGACTTTTTAATCCTTTGGATAATTTCGCGGAGGCTTTCATTACGGACATTGCTGTATCTAAATCCAATTCGTCAATGTCCTCATAATGTTTTTTGGGCAGTATGATGCTATGTCCCTCACTACATGGGTCTATGACTAGTATACAAGTCACATAGTCGTCTTCGTATACCGTATGAGTTGGCTCAAGTCCATTTGCTAATCTACAGCCTAAGCAGTTTGTATCATGTTTCAACGAGTTTCATTCCCTTCTGAATTTGAACAAATTATCACAACAGCCATGTCGGGCAAAATTTTCTTATTAAGTTCTTCATGGTAATCTTGCTATCCTGCTTTCCTGTTGAAAAAGTCTGCTGATCCACTTAGAACGAATAGCTCTACTTCTGGCAAACATCAACCCGATCTCTCACCTGGTTTCAGCCGTACGTGAACTTGCCAACACTGGCACTGTTGGTTGGGATCTCACCATCTCCCTCATCGGGGCCATTGTTATTGTGGCAATCTTTGCACCAATTACTGTAATTGCCTATATGCGCCGGACATAACAAATGTAGTTAACATAGCAAGGCTGCCACACATTTATGTGGCAGCCTTAATCATTTTATCAGTATAAAGAATGATTTAGAATGTAGCCGGTGACATAAAATAGGAATACCATAAGTTCGTCATAAAGATATCAAGAAGAACAAAATAGAACAATTCCAAACCAATATTACGATCATCCAGCCCTTTTCTCCAAATCCGCATACATCCATAAGCAAGTAAAACCATGATAATGAGGATACATAAGTACACCAAGATTGGCTGTAAAGCGTCTGGCATCACTTGAAGCGCCGTAGCTTTTCGATAATCTTGAATAAATAGTGCCTTAACGCCAACATACATGCCAAGTGATATCAAAAAATGCAGACGCGGACGGGAATCGTATTGATGCTGCCAGAAAGCGCTGAGCACCAGCAGATATATGC
>NZ_JBFTQB010001102.1:0-1805 GCF_056398785.1 Paenibacillus sp. 01T422
GGAATAATCAATTGCACGTGTGGAGCTCATCAGATTTGCAGCAATGGCATCATGTTGCGAAGGTATGGGATTTGTCCGAAAATGGTACATGGGAGAATAACATCTATCCGAATCCATGTCTCTGGGCACCTGAGATGATTTATTTGTATGGTACATTCTGGATTACTTATTCACTGCAAGGCGGGGGCACGGGGTTGATCAAAAGCGTGTCTGGACACGCAGAAGGTCCTTATATCGATATGGGCCGCATGACGAATACGGATATTGATTCAAGCTTTTTCCTCGATGAAGATGGCGAGGTGTATTTTGTCTGGCAGGACGGGAAAATAGCCCGAATGAAAAAGAATATGACGGGATTCGTGGAAGAGCCCCGCAAGTTGCTATGCATAGACGGACAACGCGTCGGATATGAGGGAGCTTTTATCGTGAAATACAAAGGGAAGTATATCCTTGGTGCGGCGGAATGGAATGGCGACAAACGGGTAGACGGTACTTATGATTTAATGTATGCCGCAGCAGATAACATATACGGGCCTTACACCTCCAGACGTGTGGGGGTACCACATGGTGGCCACGGAACGATGTTTATCGATCGCGACGGCAGACTCTGGTCTACATTTTTTGGAAACGATCGTACGGCGCCGTTTCGGACACGTCCGGGCATCGTTCTTCTTGAAGTGGAAGATGATGGACAAGGGCTATGCATAACGCCTTCTTGTGAGTAATATAAAAGCATGAATCGAGCTCGGGCATCCGGGCAGGGTTCATGTTTTTTTCTAATCTTAGCGCAGTAGAAAGGAGCACTTACCCATGAAGTTTTCCTCCTTAAGAAAGTTAATTTCACCTACGGTAAGCATACAGGGGAAAATCTTCGTCGCCTTCAGCCTGGTTACTCTGCTTGGCATCGTGGCAGTGACGAGCATTGTTTATGTGTACATGAGAGAAACGGTTAAGAACAATGCGATTACATCCGTTACGGAGAGCATTCGCCAGGCAGACGAATCCTTGAATCTCCGATTAGAAGAAGTTAGCCGATTAAATACGGTGGTTGCTACCAACAAAACCGTACTGGACACCCTGCTTAGCAAGACGGAGGAACCAAGCTTTGAGTGGTTTCAGGAACAAAAAAGAATCGAAGAGTTTTTATCCGCCCKGATTGCCTATAAGCCGTACATTTCGCGTGTAGCCGTTATTGGCTTGAATGAAAAGGTGTTTTTCGTTGGCTCCCCATGGCTCGACAAGAACATTTTATTCACGCCGATGATGGATGATTTGCTTCAAAATGGGTCAGGCCATGCTTATTTTCATCAAACCGGCTTTAACAATTCCATTGTAACGGGACGTGAACTCCGCTATAACCGGAATTTAATCGGAATGGTCATGTTCGATCTGAATGACGAGATCGTTAAGAAAATATATGATGTCAAACCTACGTCGGACAGTATGTTATATGTCGTAGACAGGAAGAACGAATTCATCTATCAACCGAGTAGTAGTGTACTTGACAAAGAAACGATTATTAAGCTTAATCAGGAGCTTGGCGGTAGAGACGGTTCGGTGGAAAGGATCATTAACCAAACCTCTTTTCTAGTCATCATGCGGAAATCAGAGTATACAGGGTGGTCAACGCTTGCCCTCGTTCCAATGAAGTCGTTATTAACTGAAACCGCACATATCCGTAAAATTTTGGCCACTGTAGCGATCATTGTGTTTATCATCATTGTCATCGGTACTTTACAGGTTTCTTCCAGAATGACGAGGAATATTCGAAGGTTGCGATCGATGATGATGCATGTCATGGAAGG
>NZ_JBFTQB010001103.1:0-3211 GCF_056398785.1 Paenibacillus sp. 01T422
ATCTGAAACAAGGGGCGGCTCACATGCCAAAAGAAGATAATCTCAAACTGCTAATTTTAGTACTTTATGTATTGCTTACGCTAATTCTCCTCATGATGTATTAAAAGCAAAAACAGCCGGTACACGAGAACTTTGCTCGTGAGTATCGGCTGTTTTTGTGTTCAAATTAGAATCCTTTGTACTGTGGTTCTTCGTTTTCCAATTGCTGCACCCTGGAGGAAACTTGATTAACAATGTCTTGCGCGGCCATCGCAGCAGTTTCATACAACTGTTTAGCCTCTTGATTCTGCGTGCTTAACGCAAAGGTCTCTAGGCTTGCTTGCGCGCTTTTGAGGGAGGCTAGTGTTGTTTTTACTTGAGCAGCTACAGTCATGGTAGGCACCTCTTCATTTGAATTTTTGGATTGCAACCAAAGAGAGCATAATGATTTCACTTGTTTGCGCTCATTAATATACCCTGTCTCTTCATTCTCATAATTGACAAATAAATACAGAACAATTCAATGATAGCACTCGCTTATTTTGCACATAATGACTTTGTTTGGAGTACTACGAAGGAGAGGGGAACGGGCCCGTGGCAGATTGGGTACATATCATTATTAGAGCGTTTAGCGCGCTGGTTATTCTGTTTGTACTGACACGAATCCTAGGGAAGAAACAGATATCTCAGCTGACCTTTTTCGAATATGTAATCGGCATTACGCTGGGTGACTTGGCTGGTGTCATTTCAACAGATGTAGAAAGCAACTTCATGCATGGGATTATCGCCATATTAGTTTGGTGTCTTGTGCCTTTTATATTGGAATTGCTGACACTCAAAAGCAAAACCTTGCGCATGTGGTTTGAGGGGAAAGGCACCGTACTCATCAAAGATGGGAAGGTTCTTGAGGAAAATTTGAAAAAAGAAAGATATACAGGGGACGAGCTGCTCGAGCAGTTGCGTACGAAGAGTGTTTTCAAACTGGCGGATGTGGAGTTTGCGATGCTTGAATCCAGCGGCGATCTGAGCGTTTTGCTCAAAAGTGAGATGCAACCTCTGACGCCCAAACATTTGGGGATGAAGCTGGCTACAGAGAAACCGACCCAAACCGTCATTATGGATGGCGAAATCCAGAAGGAGCCACTGGCTGCAGCGGGTAAAGGAATGGGATGGCTGCAAACGGAACTGGATAAGCTAGGAGTAACGAAAGAAAATGTATTTCTTGGCCAAGTGGACACCAACGGGGATTTCACCGTTGATCTCTATGATGACAAGCTGCAAGTGCCTCAACCGAGCGAAAGACCTGCGCTTCTAGCGACTCTGAAGAAATGTGAAGCGGATCTGGAGCTGTATTCCTTAACAACGAAGCATCCTGATGCCAAAAAAATGTATCAAGATAGCTCCGTGACGATGACGAAGGTCATTCAGGATCTTCATTCCCTGTTAAGATCCTAATCAAGCAGGAGGGAAAGTATGGCCAACAATAAGAAGAAAAATCTAACAATGACCCAACAGGAGTATCAGGAATTAGCAAAACGGATTGAACCCAAGAGACCTGTTTTGAAAAATTGCCTTAGAGCTTTTTTAGTTGGCGGCACGATTTGCTTAATTGGTGAGTGCTTTATGCCCGGGCAGAGGGATTAGTTCTTGGGGTAGGCGGGAACATGTTCAAACTAGCGGGTTCTGTCATTGTTTTTGGCACCGTGGCTGCTTTCGTTGTGGGTCTCTTGCATCTAATCATAATGGGTGGGGGCTGATTCTATGCTGAAAGGGCATCAAAGCTGGGTTTTTGAGAATCGACCCGTCATTCTATCGACAGGAACAGTCGTTGGGCCTGATGAAGGCGAAGGACCTCTAGCTGAAGATTTTGACATTGTACATGGCGATCTGACCGTTGGTCAGAAGACGTGGGAGAAAGCAGAGAAGGCGCTGCTTGAGGAAGCCGCGCAACATGCGCTCGATAATGCCGGGCTCACGGGCGGCCAAATTCAGTTCTATATTGGAGGCGATCTGATGAATCAGATCATCTCCAATACGTTCGCGGCACGCACGCTGGGCATGCCGTATCTTGGCATCTTCGGTGCTTGCTCGACCTCGATGGAGGGGCTGGCGCTTGCCGCGCAGCTGTTGGATTCAGGAGCCGCCAATTATGCCATGGCAGGCACCTGCAGCCACAACTGCACGGTGGAGAAGCAATTCCGCTATCCGACGGAATACGGATCGCAGAAGCCACCGACAGCGCAGTACACCGTGACTGGCGCTGGGGTGGCGGTGCTTGGGAAGACGGGGGATGGCCCCGTCATCACATCGGCAACGATCGGCAGGGTTGTGGATATGGGCATCACCGACCCTTTCAATATGGGCGCAGCGATGGCTCCGGCTGCGGTTGATACAATTCAGGCTCACTTCCGCGATTTGGACCGCGAGCCGGGGTATTATGATCTCATCGTGACAGGGGATCTTGCTGCGGTCGGTTCCGAGATTGCACGTGAACTGTTTGAGAAGCACAAGGTTCCGATTGAACAAACGACGTATGACGATTGCGGCTTGATGATCTATCAGCGGGACAAGCAAAATGTCCAAGCAGGAGGCAGCGGCTGCGGCTGCTCAGCAACCGTCACATACGGGCATCTCCTTAAGCGCATGAAGAAAGGAGAGCTGAAACGCATTCTTGTCGTTGCTACAGGCGCCTTGCTGTCTCCGCTTTCCTTCCAGCAAGGGGAAAGCATTCCGTGTATCGCGCATGCAGTTTCTATTGAGTCTGGAGGGTTGTACGCATGAACTTTTTTTGGGCTTTTGTCATTGGCGGCGCTATCTGTGTCTTCGGGCAGCTCTTAATGGATATTGGGAAGCTGACACCGGCACATACGATGAGTACGCTCGTTGTCCTTGGGGCTATCGCAGACGGTTGCAATTTGTATGACCCATTCATTGAATTTGCTGGGGCTGGAGCGACCGTACCGATCACCAGCTTTGGCAACGCCCTCGTCCATGGGGCTCTGGAAGAGCTCCATAAGGATGGCTACATTGGGATCATAACCGGGATTTTTAAAGTAACCAGCGCAGGTATCTCAGCAGCGATTATTTTCTCCTTTATTGCTGCAGTGTTTGTTAAACCAAAGGGATAGAAAGATTTACCAAGAAGGGGCTGTTCAAAAAGGTCAGGAATGACCTGATGAATATTCCCTTCCGGCAATTTGGATGCCGCTTGGGCATTTAATCCATATTGGAT
>NZ_JBFTQB010001104.1:0-1801 GCF_056398785.1 Paenibacillus sp. 01T422
GTTAAACGTTAAAGTTTAAACGTTAGAACGTCTTTTTGCAGCGGGGGGAAGGTGCATCTGCTCTCTATATTTAGCAACTGTTCTGCGTGAAATAAGGAGGCCGTTGCTAATTAAGAGCTCAGCTAACTGTTGATCGGAGAAGGGTTGGTCTCGATTCTCTCCCGCAATCGCTTCGCGAATCTTCTCCTTCATGAAGAAAGAAGAAACCGACGCTCCATCGGCCTGCGTTATCGAAGAGGAGAAGAAATACTTCAGCTCAAACATCCCCCACGGAGTCTGGATATATTTCCGGCTAACCGTACGGCTGACAGTGGATTCATGTACTTGCATTGCAGTAGCCACTTGCTTCATGGTCATCGACCCAATATGAGCAGTGCCCTTGGCACAAAAATCGGCCTGAAGCTCGAACATGAGACATGCTGTTTGCAACAGCGTAGCTTTTCTCCGCTCGATATTGTCCATGAGCCCCTTCGCAGCGTGCCATTGCTGCTTCAAGAAACGGTAAGCATCTTGCGAAACTTTCTGCTCCATCAGACGGAGATAGGAATCGCTGAGTGTGATTCCCGGAAGTGCAGCATTTTCCAGAGAAACAGTATATTTCCCCTCCACCAGCTTCAACCTAAGATCCGGTATCACGTACTCCGGCTGTTCTCTGCTATATATGGCTCCAGGCTTAGGGTTGAGCGCTTTTATCTGTTCAATTGCTGTTTGGATGCACGAGATCTCTATCCCGTATTTCGCCGCTAACTGATGAAGCTTCCCCTTGGCAATGTCCTGCAGATCCTGCTGGATCAAAGATCTCACCAGTGGCTCTATCCCCTTCATCTGCTGCAATTGGAGGAGCAGACACTCCGCCAAGTTTGAAGCCCCCACGCCATATGGCTCTAAGCTTTGTATGATGCGAATAGCTTGGCTGACATGCTCCAACGAGGAGCCTTGAATAGCGGAAATTTCATCTCTCGTATAGGGAAGGTACCCATTTGCATCCAGGTTGCCGATGATCCATTTACAGAGAATCTTTAGATTAGTGTCCAAATTCAAGCAGGCTATCTGTTCTACTAAAACCGACTCTAACGTAATGGAAGTGCTGTGATCGACATTGAGCCACCAATCGTTATTAGAACTGCTAGCACCGCAGCTTGCCCGGCTCTCTTTTCTATACGTAAGCTCGATAAAAGGATTCTCATTCGCCTGCTGCTTCACCAGCTCGTGCAAGTCTAAGGAGGACATGTGCAGAATTTCCATGGAATGCCGCATGTGTGGTGTAAGCAGCATTTTTTGATCCTGCAGGGCAGTCAATGAAATTTCCATCTGCATACGCCTCCTCTTATTATGTAATCGCTTACTACCAGTATATTCGTGCCTGCACTGTAAAATCTACCATGAAAAAAGGATAAGCTTCTCAAGCAGCATGTCCCCAGCATTCAGTAGGGGGAACTCCAATCCCTTATTTAGACGAAAAGCGAAGATTCTGAGCTACTGGGGAACTACATGGTCTAATTTCTACGTAAAAACAGCATTTTTGGCCACATAGGGACCTGTAGTTCCCTTTCGCATATGCCGGCTTGGCGGGGGTCTTTTTATAATTTGTGGGAACTATGATCCGCTATTTTCTGAGGAATCAGTACTTTAGCTGGTTGAGAGGAACTGTGAGGGTAGCGTCAAGAAGTTTGTGTATTAGGTCTTGTAGGGGTTATTCGTCGGGACGATGAATTAGTTTTTTGGTTTAGTGGATTCAGGGGGATCCCCCTGAAAATTTTGGATTTAATTCCCATTAGTTTAGGGCATGCTCAGGCTCTTC
>NZ_JBFTQB010001105.1:0-1800 GCF_056398785.1 Paenibacillus sp. 01T422
CCTGAGTCTCGGTTACGCCGTTATTCGTGATTTTGTTGTTCAACATCGGCTTGCCATCTTTCATGACGTGCAATTGATCCGAATGAAGCTGAAAATCAATGCTTGAGAATTCTTTTCTCATTTTCCTAATTTGATCCCTGGACAAGGAAGGCAGCAATGTTGCTGTCGGATTATCCAAATCTTTGGTAATCACAAAATTCACGGCTGGTATACGCATTTTTTTGAGGATTGGATAAGCATTCGTGTAGAAACTTTCGTACCCATCATCAAAAGTAATTAGAACAGCATTGTCAGGAATTTTCGCTCCATCTTTCATAAAACTCTTGAACTGATCCATCGTGATGAAATTGTATCCTTGCCGCTGCAACGCACCTAACTGTCGCTCAAATAATTTGGTCGAAATAGTCACAGAGCCCTCAACTTGATCATCGATGTGATGATACACGAGAACCGCAACTTCCTTCGAGTAAATGACATTGTTCGCACTAACAAATGAGGGGAAAAAATTAACAAAAATAATAATAATAATCAACATGCTTTTTAACATCATCCATAGCTTCATCTCGTTCGCCCCACACCTAGAAGTTTGTAATATTAATATGAACGATGTCATTATAGCACGAAGTTTTTTATTTGAGAATCAATTTCAATAGAATAAAAGATAAGCTGATTTCTCCTCTTTTTGAACGTTCTAAAAGAGGCGAAATCAGCTTATTAGTGTGCACACTTTATTCTAAACATGAACCGCGTAAGGCCCGTTAAGCAGCTCTGCTGCGCGATCTGCGTCTTCCTGATTACGGAATGATAAACGCAAAATGCCAGGCACATCTTCACGACTCTCAATAATTTGGATATTACTTAAATTAATTCTAGCATTACCTAATAATGTTGTGATTTGTCCGATAATACCAGGATGATCTGGAATATCGACATAAATGTCAAATAATGATGTGATCATACCTTTTCTGCGCTCTGGCAGCTGGCTTCTGAATTCGCCCGCAATACGGAATTGTTCAACGATTCCCTCACCATCACTAGTCTCGATGAGTTCAATGAAACGGGAAATTTCGAAATTCCAATCCGAAAGCAACTTGAGCAGCACTTCTCGATTGTTTACTAAAATATCCCGCCATATCATTGGTTCGCTTGATGCAATGCGCGTGATGTCTCTGAAGCCCCCAGCAGCGAGGTTCTGATATAAAGGATTAGTTTCGTTATACCCTCGTACTTGGTTAACCAGCGCAACCGCAATAATGTGTGGTAGGTGACTGATCGCCCCAACGATATCATCATGTTCACGTGCACCGACCTGCACAATTTGCGCTTTTGTCGTCTTGAGCAGCTCGGTTAAGCGGTCTACCTCCGCCTGTGGTGTACCCTCAGCTGGGGTCAACACGTAAAAGGCATTTTCAAAAAGATGCGAAGACGCTGCCTCAACGCCGTGACGTTCGGAGCCTGCCATTGGATGACCACCAATAAAGAAAACGCCATCTTTTACCATGGTTTCTGCACTTTCCGTAATGCTTGCCTTCGTGCTGCCCACATCAGTGATGATACAGCCTTTCTTGAGCGGGAGCTTCATCAATTGTTGAACGTACTCCTCTAACATCCCAACCGGCACGCATAGGAAGATGTAGTCAGCCCCGTCAACTGCCTCAGCCATGTTCGTTGTTGCAACATCAACCACGTTCCGTTTGAGCAGTTTATCCACGGATTTCGGATTCGGAGAATGCCCGACAACGGTAAAACCCGGTTTTCCTTTGTAACATAAGGCCAGTGAACCGCCGATAAGCCCTACAC
>NZ_JBFTQB010001106.1:0-2640 GCF_056398785.1 Paenibacillus sp. 01T422
GGATACATTTCAAACATGAAAGAAGTTTGTTTTAGTTGTAAAAAATTTGTGAAACTCTACGAAATTCGAGGAAATGTTACACAAAATTCGGTTCCTTCACCTAATCGGCTGCGTACTTGAATGGTGCCATGCATACCAGTGACTAAATGCTTCACAATCGTCAGTCCAAGCCCCGTCCCCGTTGTCACGTCAGAGCTTGATGTTCTTGCTTCATCTGCCTTATAGAAGCGATCCCAAATGCGTGCTAACTCAGCATCCGTCATCCCAGTTCCGGTATCGCGAATGAATAGATGGACTTCATGCTCCGCCTCTTCCAATGCAACGGTTAACGTCCCACCCTTAGGCGTGAATTTTAAAGAGTTATAAATTAAATTATGTACGATTTGAGCAAAACGATCAGGATCTAGCGGAACTTGAGCAGGCTCTTTTTCCGGATTAGGTAAGATAAGATGAAGCGTTATCTCATTAACAGCGATCGGTGCCTTCAATAATTCCAATGATTCTTCCAGTACTTCTGTCATGACGACAGGCCTTAGTCGAAACACATCGAAACCATTTTGAATCTGTGCAAGGTCTAATAAATCAGTCACGAGACGCTGCAGCCGCTGAACCTCTTGATCACAGATGCGCAGGTAATGCGAGTATTTCTCTTCAGGGATGATTTTATCGTTCATAGCCACGATAAAACCGCGCAGTGTCGTAAGCGGTGAACGCAGTTCATGTGACACATTCGTCAGAAACTCCTGCCGAGTACCCTCCCATTCTTCCAACTGCTCTACCATGAAGTTGAAGCTGGTGGCTAGCTGCCCGACCTCATCGTGGGAAGTGACCGGAACACGGGTCGTAAAGTCGCCATGCGCCAGTTCAAGCGCCGCACGGTTCATTTGCTGAAGCGGGCCAGCGAGTTTTCGTGAAATAATGTAGAGAATGAATCCTACGGCCAGGAGAGAAAACAAGAGCGGAACCAGAATGTTAACCCGTACAGCAGAAATAGGCAAGCCGTCGATAAACTGCGCATCCATCTGCTTCGGTATCGTTCTACCTTCACTGTCAGAGGAACCGTTCAGAATATTCCCTTTGTCATCAACGAGCCACACTTGTCCATTAATGCTTCGTGCTAAAATGCGTACGGTATACTTCAATTCCCTCGTGGAAATGGTGCCGTCTTGAACAGAGTTCATTAGCCGAGTCACTTCGACAACACGTTTCTCCAGCAGTTCAACTTTGTCCTTGTAAAACAGATCCGTAAAATAATAGTTCCAGAACAGAAACAATCCCGCAAAGAAAAGCACACAGGTCGCCAGAAAAGACAAGAAGATTTTCAGATAAAGGCTGTTATATTTTCCCTTCAGCCAAAGCTTAAACATGCTGAACCACCTCAAACGAATAACCAATACCCCACAGCGTTTGAATGTTCCACGTATCATGTTGTCCCAGCTTTTTACGCAAATTTTTCACATGAGCGTCGACCGTACGCGTACCGCCGGTAAAATCAAAATTCCACACATAACCCAGCAGATCCTCACGCGTGAAAACGCGACTCGGATGACTGGTCAGGAAATGCAGCAATTCAATCTCCTTCGGCGTGAGATCAATTCGTTTTCCTCCCACAGTCACCCGGTACTGGTCCAAATCAATCACAATATTTCCGATTTCCAATATTTTACGGGACGAATTTTGCGAAGCTGACAGATCCGTTGGCATTTGAACCGTACGGCGCAATACAGCCTTAATGCGGGCAATAAGCTCATTAGGATCGAATGGCTTGACTAAATAATCGTCAACACCCAAGTTAAATCCTCTCAGCTTGTCAATGGACTCGCCCTTGGCTGTTAGAAAAATAATCGGTGTCTGATGATAGGGAGCTTCCATTTTCCGAATCATCTCACATAGCTCATAGCCCGAAATATCCGGCAGCATGATGTCCAGTAGAACTAAGTTTGGTTTCTCTTCTACGATTGTACGAAGAACCTCTTGCCCTCGCGGCAGCAGAATCGGTTCATAATTGGAGTGCTCCAAATACAGTCTAACCACTTCCGCAATATTCGGCTCATCATCTACGACAAGTACTTTACCTTCCGAGTTCACTTGGCGCCACCCTTTTCCTTACGAATTTGCTGTTGTCTTACTCTTTCTTCAATTACATCTGTCCGATCTCGTCGCGTATGCTTCTGGATGAGTTCAATATCGGCCATTCGGCTTGGCGCATGCCAAATCAACCCTCTTCGCTCGCATTCGGACTGGCATAATGCAATTAATTCCAAATCTGTGATCGGTAAATTGATATCTTGATACAAATAACCATCTCGCTCGATTTGAGCCCAAGTATGTCCAATTAGTTCGCCCAGCTGCTCAGGGTCGAGCCCCAAAGATGTCACATGATCAGCCTGCGCATTACGCTCGGCACTTTGCAGCATTTTCACGGCACCCGTGCGGTTTCCGCGCCTGATATGATACATTCCCACCGCTATTTGGATCAACGCGACATACGTTCTGCTTCGCTCGTCCCCGGGGTGCTCTTTCCAAAATTCTTCCATAACCTCATGGCATTCAAAATAATCTCGCTCCGCATGAAAATGCAGTAAATATTCGATGTAAGCTTCCGGATACTGCTTCATTAATCGTTCCCCCACCTTGTTC
>NZ_JBFTQB010001107.1:0-1796 GCF_056398785.1 Paenibacillus sp. 01T422
TCCTAACACCTATAAGATCGCAAAGCCCAATAAAAAACACAATGATCGTCGTCATGACGATAAATCGAAAATCCCATGCATTAGGGAATTCATTCACTTGGGTTCCCGTCACACGCAAAATGATAACAAATAAGAGGAGGAGCAAATCAAAAAACATGCAGTACGCCATACGGGCTGAAAGCTTGTGGAGGGGAAGTTTGTCCATCATTCTGCCAAATCCGAAAAGATCTGATGATTTGTTCAGTTCATTGGATTTTTTCTGGGGGGAATTGTCCTTTGGAGGTTCAGTGTTCGGCTTTTGTTCGTTTGCCATCCTTTTTTACAGATCGTTGAATGGCCTCGTTGACTTCCAGCACATCCAACCACATTAGTATGGCTGCGCCGAAACAAAATCCTATTAAACATATCCCCCCATAATTTGATAATATATTCATTTCCCAAGTCATAAGCACAGCCATAAAGCTTACAAAAAACAAGAAAACAATCCCTGTTTTTTTCATAAAGTTCCCTTTCATTATCTGCTACACCTCCCTTGCTCGACGTTAAAATAGTATATGATAGATTGCTAGATTCCGTGTTCCTATTTACCAAATAAATGCAGATGTTCCCAGCTTACCCAGCACCACGAGCACATCAACTCCGCGGCTAATAAGGGAACTCTGTTCCTTACCAGGCAAATGCATGATTGCTCACATGAGATGAGCTGAGATGAGCTGCAGAGTTCCATTGAGACGATCTTTTAAGGCGCCTCAGCTGAGTTAGATGGAATAACTACCGTTAATCTGCACGGTTCAATGGCGGCGAATGAAATAGCGGTAGAAGCTACATCTATATCGTCAGTATTTGGACGAATCTGGTAAATTCGGTGGAATTAGCGGTAGAAACTGGAGTTGAATGCGTAAAAGTAGTGCATTTGCAGAGAATAGAAGTAGGAATCGGCGTTAATTATAAGTAGCTCCTCCACTCTGTGCCCGCTCCCTGCCAAAATGATCGTTTTGGCATCGTTAGCACCCTGTAGCACCCTGCGCCGCGCAGGCACCCACACCGCCGCCGTACAGGATGGGGGGAGCCTTATGGCTATGGCTATGGCTATGGCTATGGCTATGGCTATGGCTATGCCCTGCACTGCCCTGGCTCCGCCAGCTGCGCAAAACAAAAAAGCCCGAAGCGCCATCAGCGCCTCGGGCTCAAAACTCTTGTTATCTGTTCAGCAAGCTTCCCACATAACGCAGCAACTCATTCGCGCATACGGGGCAATACCCGTGCTCATCAATTAACTGCTTCGTCACATCGTTAATTTTCTTCAGCTGCTTCTCATCCGGCGTTTTCGACGATGTTGTGATCTTCACGATATCCTTCAGATCAGCAAACAGCTTCTTCTCAATAGCTTCACGCAGACGCTCGTGGCTGCTGTAGTCGAATTTCCTGCCCTTGCGGGAATAGGAGGAAATACGGATCAGAATTTCTTCACGGAACGCTTTTTTCGCATTTTCAGAAATGCCAATTTGCTCCTCGATGGACCGCATCAAGCGCTCATCTGGATCCATCTCCTCACCGGTGAGCGGATCCTTGATTTTGCCCCAGTTGCAGTAAGCCTCAATATTATCGAGATAGTTGTCGAAAATGGTTTTGGCTGACTCTTCGAAGGAATAAACGAAGGCCTTCTGCACTTCTTTTTTGGCAATATCATCGTACTCTTTACGCGCGACGGAGATGAAGTTCAGATAACGTTCGCGCTCATCCTTCGTAATCGACGGATGCTGATCCAAGCCATCTTTCAGGGCACGCAATACATC
>NZ_JBFTQB010001108.1:0-1794 GCF_056398785.1 Paenibacillus sp. 01T422
ATCCAGAGGAATGAGGACGCTGAATTTAGTGCCTATCCCCTGTTTACTCTGAACGCGAATCGCTCCACCCAAAGCTTCAATAATTCGGTAACTAACCATAAGTCCGAGCCCCGTGCCTTTCGACTTCGTCGAATAAAATGGATCCCCTAATCGCAGAAGCTGCTCTTCGTTCATGCCGATTCCAGTATCCATAATCTCAATAACAGCGTGGTTTTTTTGAGCAAAGGTACGGATCGTTATTTTCCCGTTTTTTTCTATCGCTTCAGCCGCATTTTTAATGATATTGATCATGACCTGAGTCAACTTTTTCGAATCTGCATAAATATATAATTCCTCCAACTGGCTGTCCACAATATGCCCTTTTGACGTAATATAAGGTTCGGTAATGCTCATTACGTTACTCAAATGGGCTTTAACATCAATTTTTTCTACCTTTTCAGCCTGTGGCTTGGCGTACATGAGATATTCGGAAATGATGCCTTCCGCCCGATCAATCTCTTCTAATGCCAGAATAGCATACTTCAGATCGGTTTCATTTTGCGAACGGGCCTTTAATAGTTGAAGGAAACCTTTGGACACGGTGATTGGATTACGAATTTCATGAGCAATGGTTGCAGCAAGCTCACCTAAGACGCTCAGTTTCTCGGACCGGTAAATTTCATCCCGCATATGTATGTTGTCTCGCATCGTTTCAATGAAAAAGAAAGTGATCCATGAACAAATCGTAAGAATGATGCAGTAATAAGCAAAGAAAACCTCATGTTGAACCATATCTTTATGCAGATAAATGGCGCTCCATATGGATACAGACAGTGCTGACAACAGTGAAAACAACATACCCATTACAATATTTTGTTTTCCTGTTATTTTTTTTCGTAGCTTGAGAAATACAAGGATAATAATGAATATAGGAATATAAGATATTGCGGTTACTACAAACCCGCTGCCCCCAAGATAGAAGCGATAAAGGAGCAAAATAACGGCCACGAGTATGCCTGAGCGATAACCCCCGTAATAAACCGCTACTAGAAAAGGAATTATCCTTAGGTCATAAATATACCCCGGGAAAACGGTAAAAGGAAACGACATGCAACATACCACCGATACACTGGAAAACACACCGATAATTAATTTGAAATGTTTGTTCTTATACAATCCAAAAGCAAAGTATGAAAGGGCACCTACCAAAATAAATAGAAAATTTAACAATATGTAATCTAGCATAAGGCGCCTCCCTTACATAGTTATTCAATCTTGATTATGCATGAAAAAAGTCGCTTAGCAAATAGCCAAGTGACCTATTCGTAATTGGCAAAATAATAAAAATACTTATTATGGAAATTACTAGAAAAAGTTATTGCATTTTCGCAACTATTACCTAATCTACACGTCTAAAATTATGGATAAAAATGGATCAGGAATAAGAATTGCCCAATTAAAGGAGAGATGAAGACGTTGAAGTTTACTTATTGGTCAAAACGAATACCGCAAGGTGCTGCATTGTTATCTGTACTCTCGCTTGCCAGTGTTGCTCCACTAACAGCCATAGCGGCAGGTTCTGCGACAAAGGATCAGCCCAAGATCGTTCAATGGATAGATCCCTATTATTCAATAGCGATTGACGATCAAGGGAATGCTTGGTGCCTGGCTCTTCATGCCATTTCCGTAAAAGATGGTTTTTTTCCAAATCCGATGGTTAAAGCAACAAGTATTACAAATGTTAAAAGTACTGCTTCGAGTGGTKGTACCATGGTTGTTTTAAAAAATGATGGTACCGTATGGGCAGTGGAACCT
>NZ_JBFTQB010001109.1:0-1793 GCF_056398785.1 Paenibacillus sp. 01T422
GCTCTACCCATCCTAGTATTCCATAACCAATAGCCAGAAAAATGACGATTCTAACTAATTCCAACAAAAACAAAAAAGGTGTAGTCAAAGTTATCAACTCCTAGAATTATTAAATAATAATTATATACTACTATATAGCCTTCTATTTATTCCACCAATATCCAATAACGGAATAAAGCCTCGCGGGGAAACTTAACCCACAAGGCTTATTTGCGTAAACGATGCATTGTTCTTACCCAATTAATTTCCATCTAAAGTTGCACGACATGTCTCGGGGGTTGTTTCGGCCTTGATACGGTCATTCATATTTTTGACTTCATCCGTTGTATGCAAGATATCTGTTGCTATATTCTCGTTAAGATCATTTGTCACATCTGTAGATTCCTGCTTGCCCTTTTGTGTCATTCTGTATCATCTCCAACTCACTGCTATTCGATGTCAAAATAAAAAGACTTCATGACACCTGGAGGAGGCTAGGTGACTAGAAGTCTTTTGTGCAAGCTTGCTTTAAAGTCAAAAAAGTTTAACGTTGAAAGCCTTGGAGTTGCTGTTCAGCCATTTGTACCAATCGTTTCGTAATACTGCCACCAATAGAGCCTGCATCGCGAGTCGCGAGATTTCCATTGTAACCGTCTGGTGAAAGCGGAATTCCTAGTTGTTGAGCTACTTCATATTTCATTTGATTTAAAGCTGCTTTTGCTTGAGGAACCACTAATGTACTGTTGTTTGCCATGGAAAAAATCACTCCTTTTGTTGGTGTAATCATATCATTTGGAGTGGAAGGAATTCTTATGCATTGAAAATTAATAATTATATAAAAAATAAATTCGAATAGATTTGTCAGGTGATTGGAACGATTACAATAAGCGAATAGCGGAGCCAGTAGATAGTTGATTACATTTGCGCTTTTAAATAAAGATGAAAAAGGTGTTGTGAGTGAAGAAAATAAAAAATCCTCTGCTTGCGCTCTGGGCTTGCAGAGGATTACTGCTGATTCATCTATTTGTCATATTGAATATTGAAATACATCAACGATTAATATTCAGATCTCGAAGTTCGTTTCATAATACGTAAATGAAACGGTAAATAGAAATAGTATACAACCAAATAAACAGGTATCGAGTACAAGGGGTTCCAGTGTTTTAATGTCATTATCCCAACAGCTACAGCTAGCCACTCGGCAAGCTCTGATATAGCTGTGAATAATATTGTGTAGAGAAGTTTTTTGGATTCTTGATAAACGTTTAGATAAATAACGGCAAAACCCGGAGGAATAATAGTGTACATGAAGAACTCGGGGATACCTCGTTTATTGGGGCTACCAACGTCAAATAAATCAAGCCAAATGGAAAATATAGTATCGATAACCCAAACAAGTCCGGCGATTAGACCGAAAGTGAGATATATCTCTGGCATGTTTAATCTTTTGGGCATAAAAATGATGAACAACAATAGAAAAACACCAAGAATTGCTGGGTACCACCAACCTTTACTAAAATCCATATTTTGAATGATTTGATTCATAAATGACCACACCTCACAAACTGGGAATGGTCGTTAGTTTGCCCATTAAGTGGATTTTTATGAATGAACATCGGCTGAATATTCGTAAGGTCCTAGCAAGAATCATGGTGTATCGAACATATGTTCCTATGATCTATATTAACACACTGCGGGGGTGTGAGGGAATGGGAAGCAAAGACTTATCTGATGGATATAAACTGACGGCAACCATGCGAGGCTTAGCGATAGGGAGCGAGAGCTCGCAAGGAGTAAATTAATCTAAATAACCC
>NZ_JBFTQB010001110.1:0-1791 GCF_056398785.1 Paenibacillus sp. 01T422
CGTCTGCGCCAATCAGAATTTCTTCGAGCTCTTCATAGAAATCTTCATCAATCTTCTTGCGGCGGCTAAATAAGTCGTCGACACGCTCAACGAACACATCTCTCGTTTTGGATAGTCCCTCTTTGAACTTATTTGTTACCGCTTCGGCCTTGCTAGAAATGCTCTCTTTTAAACGTTTAAAAAAACTCATAGTTCCTCCCAAGGATCACTTAAACTTATTAAGATGCGGACATTTCCGCTTCCTCATCTTCCAATCGAACAGAAACGAGCTTGGACACGCCGCCCTCTTGCATGGTTACACCGTAAAGCACATCGGCCTCTTCCATCGTCCCTTTGCGGTGGGTAACGACGATAAATTGTGTCATTTCCGAGAACTCGCGCAAATATTCCGCAAAACGGGATACGTTCGCTTCGTCCAAGGCAGCTTCTACTTCATCCAGTACGCAGAATGGAACCGGCTTAACCCGAATAATCGAGAATAACAGAGCAATTGCCGTAAGCGCTCGTTCTCCCCCCGATAGGAGCTGAAGATTTTGCAGCTTTTTGCCTGGAGGCTGAGCGACGATCTCAATCCCCGTATCCAGCATATTTTCCGGCTCGGACAAGATCAAATCCGCCCGTCCCCCGCCGAACAATTTGGAGAATACAGCGCCAAAATGTGAACGAATCGCATCAAAGGTTGTTTTGAAACGCTTGGACATCTCTTGATCCATCTCGCGAATAACCTGATAAAGCGTAGTTTTGGCTTCAATCAAATCATTTTTCTGCGAGCTCAAAAACTCAAAACGCTCTGAGATCCTCGCATATTCCTCGATCGCACCGAGATTGACTTCGCCTAACGATGCAATTTCGCGTTTGATCTCACGCACCTTGCTCTGCGTACCCTGGATATCCTCAGGAACCGGATAACGTTCTTTGGCTAGCTCGTAGCTAAGCTCGTATTCTTCGCCAAGCTTTTTTAGCAAGTTTTCGAGCTCAACATCTAGGCGAGTTACACGCACTTCAGTTTGATGCAAGCTTTCTTCAACTTGCTTTAACTGTACGCGCTGTGCTCGCGTTTCGTTCTCTTCCTGCTCAAGCTTATGTAACCATTCGGTTCGCTCCGCACGTTTGAAATCAATGCTCTCTGTGCACTGCTGCTTCTTCAGTTTGAGATCATTAAGCAATTCTACTTGAAGAACAGTTTCCTGTTCAAGTGCGCTCATATCCTGTTCCAGCTGCTGCAGAAGCCCGCGGTTCATCTCCATCTCTCGATCGGACTCACTAAGATCCTGCTGCAACCGCCGCTGCTGATCCTGAAGAGATTGCTTCTCTTGTGAAATTGAAGCGACTTTCACTTTGAGATCCGTCAGCTGGCCTTGCAGCTCCTCTTTCTCGGATTCGCTGGCTTTCCGCGAATTTTCAGCATCACGAATTGCTTGCTGCAAGGAAGCTTCTTCTTGCTGCAGCTCTGCAAGCGCTGCTTCGGACTCCGTCTTCCTGCGTCCAAGGTCARCTCGCTCATCAAGCAAAGCCCCCCTGTCTTGACTATCCAGGGTAAGCTGCTCCTCCACTGTACGGCTCTCCGCTTCTAGCGGATTTAATTCCGCACGGATTTGCTGCTCTTCAATACGCTTGTGTTCACCTTGCTGGCGAAGCTGCTCAACGGCCATCATCTCATCCGTAATTTCACGCTTCATGACGCTGGTCTGACTACGCAAACCACCGAGCTGCTGCTCAGAATGTTTGATTTCATTATCCAGCTCTTCAATTTGGCGCTGACGGCCCAGCAGATTTGTTGACTTCTTCTGC
>NZ_JBFTQB010001111.1:0-3294 GCF_056398785.1 Paenibacillus sp. 01T422
CTAGCGGATAGATCATCACAATCATAAGAAGGATCATAACCGTGTAATTCAATGTGTCAAAAATTCTGGAGGGTACGGACTGCTTGATTTTCAATAGGATTCCTCCTTTACCACAGGCTGGTCTCTGAGTGTTTTCTAGCTATGCGATTTGCGCCAATGACGAGAATGAGACCGATAACGGACTGAAATAATCCGACCGCTGTCGCGAAGCTGAAATCCGCATCCAAGATCCCGCGCCGGTAGACGAACGTGTTAATCACATCCGAGGTTTCGTAGTTCATGGAGTTGTACAACAGCAAGATTTTCTGAAAGCCTGTTTCCATGAAATGACCCAGTGTCAGAACGAACAGAATAATCATTACGGGTACCATGCCAATGAAGGTAATATGGCGCATTTGGTGATAACGGTTCGCTCCATCCATTTTTGCCGCTTCATACAGTGTTGGATCGATCCCGGCGATCGCCGCCAAGTAAAGAATCGTTCCCCACCCGATTTTCTGCCATATTTCCGAGGAGACATAGATGGCTCTGAACCATTCAGGCAGCCCAAGAAACAGAATTGGTTCCATCCCGAATACCTTTACCAGTAAGAAATTAATGATGCCCGTTTGCGGCGACAGAAATGTGACAAGAATTCCGGCGATTACGACCGTTGATAAAAAGTGCGGCATATAGCTGATGCTTTGTGCGATGCGTTTAAACATTTTATTCTTAAGCTCATGAAACAAAATAGCCAGAACGATCGGTGCTGGAAAATGAAACAGAAGAACATAGACATTTAACATGACCGTATTGCGAATCAGCTTCCAGGAATCCGGATTGACATAAAAAAATTCAATAAAATGTTTGAAACCTACAAATTTGCTATCCATAATTCCTCTGCCGATCGAATAGTCCTGAAAGGCAATGATGACCCCGTACATAGGCACATATTTGAAAATGATGTAGTATAAAATCCCCGGCAGCATTAACAAATATAGCGCTCTATGTTTCTTCAATACGTACCACATCCCATTTCGCTGCAGCATACTGCCTCCCCCCTCCTCCTTTCGGAAGTTGATGGCCTTACTATACAGAGAGCGGGGCTTTACCGTAAAGCACGCATAATTACCCCGTGTCTCTTTTTTTGCAAGCCCGATTTCATGCGGCTTCTAAGGGGTTAAACGGCTCTGGAAGAAAAAATAGAGACTTCGGAAAAAATGAAGTCTCTATCCTTTAATGATGCATCGTACGATATTTCGCCGGCGTGATGCCTTCATATTTGCGAAAAGTTCGAATGAACGAATTACGGCCCCAGTAGCCAACTTTCTCCGCGATGTCATCGATTTTCATATCTGTCTCCAGCAGAAATTGCTTCGCTTTCATAAGTCTGTATTTGGCAATGTACTCCACATACTTCTCGCCCACGGCTTCTTTGAACGTTCGGCTGAAATGCCCGTTCGACATGTTGAGCAGCCCTGCAAAATATTCAATCGAAAGCTCCTCATTATAATGCTCATGAATATAATCCAGTATCTCCGAAAACTGCTGCGTGCGTTGATCGGGTTCTTCCGTTCGGAATAAAACACGATGAATGTCCAAGAAAGATTGCTCCAATTCGTCCCACGTCATGCAGCTATGTAGTCGATCATACAAGCTAGAAAAAAAAGGCACATTAAAATCATTGTGCTCGGTTTCTACAGCTCGAATCCATGTATTCAAAACGTCCGTACATAAATATTTAACCTGCATGGCAGTCGCATTTTTGAGCTTCCCATCCTCTAGCTTCTCGCGCACTGACTCCAACAACGAGTCCGCGATTTTGCAGGACGGATAGTGCTTGCTCATAAGATTCATGCAGCTCTTCTGCGGCGTTCACGGTTTTCCCGATGCCGATCGTTGCCTTGAAATATTGGCTGTACGATTCCAGCACCAATTTCGTAATGTCCGCAGCTTCTTCTGCACCAAGATGCAGGAACGTATCATGAGTGACAACGCATGCTAAGACATCCGGTTTCGTTTGACATAGCCAGACCATGGAAGGGGTGGATTTGCGTATCAATTCTTTGATCTCCACGAACATGAATGACTTCGTCGTCTCCGAGAGCCGGTCATACACCTCCGAGTTGTAGTGAAACGCAATGCACAGCACCGTGCGCATCGCCTGCTTATCATAGGTGAAATTAATTTCCTTCGCATAATAAGCGATTGACAGCTCGTCTTGATATTCCCCCTGCAAAATTTTGGTGATAAAAAGCTCCTGCATCAAGGGGAACATACCGGTCATTCGCTGTGACAGTTCTTTATTCTCATCTGTTATTTCTTGAATCGGCCGATACAATCGTCGGCTTAAGTAATACGACACAACGCTGCCCACCACGAGAAAAAAGACTAGAAACCCCCAACTAATCAACCTAGTCATATAGGCTGGTTTCATTAAAGTACGAAGATCTGCGATCGTAACATAATACCAAGCTTCGTTGAACCGGGATTTCACCAGAGACATGGCGATTTCATCCGTAACAAGGAATTGAGATTCAATCACCTTCGAACGCGTATGCTCCAGCACCGCATTTACTTCTTTATCCGTCAAGCCGTGCTGATTCAGAATTTCACCCTGACTAGTCGCAATCGCCGTACCTGTGACCCATTTCTCAGGGATTGAAATTTGTTCTTTCAGCTTATCTTGATCAAAATGCACGACCAAATAAACCTCAGGATTTTCCGTATTAAACGGATAACTCATAATTGCTGACATGCCGAGCGTGCTCGAGTCCATGATTTCCATCATTTTTTTGCCTGTAAAATGGGAGAGATATTCGGTCTGCTGCTGCTCATCGAGCGGATAAGTCATTTTAAAGTAATACGATTTATCGGTATAAATATCGACATCCGCAACCAGATCATGATTCGGAAAATACAGAAACACCTTCGATACCAATTTATCCGCCTGAAGCTTCATTAACTGTTCTCTGAGAGCATAAAACTGATCCGAACGCTGCTGATTTTCGCGCGAATCATCAATGACCCTGAGAAGACTTATTACATTCGATGAGCTGAGCATGTTGATCATATTGGTTTTGAGTGAATCCAAGGCTGTATCGGTTTGCTTGGAGAAATGGCTAATAACGACATCATTCAGCTTCTCAGCATCCTTCTCAATCGTGCGGACTGCAAGCACATGAGCGAGAATACTAGCCACAATTACGGGAATCAAAATAACAATGAAATAGTTGGTGAAAAGCCGCCAAAAAAGGGCTAATCGGAACTTATGCACCTTAGAAATGGCCATCTCGATCGCCCTCTCCCCTGTTC
>NZ_JBFTQB010001112.1:0-1788 GCF_056398785.1 Paenibacillus sp. 01T422
CCTTTCGAAGTGAGCGTTATGCAATATTTTAAACAAGCCGCTTCTGAAGATGTGAATATGAATTATCTCGTCTACTCGTTCCAAAAAGGCAAATATATGGCTATCGTCAAGGGAATGCTCTGGAAAAACTTTCTGACTTTTCTATGGTATTTGCTGCTCATTATTCCAGGCATTGTGAAGACTTATGCGTACAGCATGGTCCCCTTTCTATTAGGAGACAATCCGGGGATTGGTACGAAGAGGGCGGTAGAGCTTAGTAAACAGATGACGAACGGGCATAAATGGAACATGTTCGTCCTGGATCTTTCTTTCCTTGGATGGTACATCCTAGGATTCCTGGCACTTGGTATCGGCGTTCTCTTCGTTATGCCGTACGATCACTCGACCAAGGCTGAGCTATATAAGGTGCTCAGGCAACAAGCGCTGTATGATGGACTCAGCAGCAGCAAGGAATTGAATCTGCCCGAGGTATGAATCATCGACGGGCATTAATAAGGACTTTCCCAATAAGGTCACAATAGACCTTGTTGGGAAAGTCCTTTTTCATGGCTGCAGAATGGCTAGCAATTCTTGCAGAGCAGCGATCTCGTGGCTTGGCAAGTTATGCAGCGGCGCGGTCCGCTGATGATGATTAATCCAAACATTTTGCATCCCAACCGTTAAAGCTCCTTTGATATCGGTATCCAGATTATCACCGACCATGAGGGCTTCTTCCGCCGTGACACCGAGCAGCTTCAACGCGTGATCAAAAATAGAAGGATCAGGTTTACCGCGGCCAAAGACACCAGAAATCAAGATATGATCAAAGTAATCCGCCAGACCTGGAATACTATCTACCTTCTCCTGCTGCAGGTCAGGTGCCYCGTTCGTCAACAAAAGCAGCTGATATTTCGGCCGCAAAGCTTGCAAGACCTCGAAAGTGGCATCATAGACCAATGGACGCTCTCGACGCTCCTTAGCGAACATCAGCGCGAGCGTTTCACCTAACTTGGGATCGTCTATGCCCAGATTGAGCAGGCCCTGCGTCCACGCATTTTTTTGAAACTCCGGTGCTAACTGTCCAAGTTCTAGAAAGGTAGGATGTTCCTTCGCATCAAATCGTCCCCACAGCGCTTCCAAATCGGTGACTTCAATCATTTTTGCATAGTCATAACAGGCCATCTCCTTAAATAAACGTTCGGATGACGCGCGTACCTCATGTTCTAATTCAGAAGGGTTTACGTTCACAGAAGCTGCCGCTGCCTCGCAGGTCGCCTCGAATGCTTCCCTAATACTTCTTTCATCCCATAATAACGTATTATCTAGATCGAATATAATCGCTTTGATCGGCTTCATTTCTATGATCCCTCCCAGTGTCTTATACTTAATTTCCAACATAATAACAAGGAAGTCAACAGAAAACTGAAGGTTGAATTTCGACGGATAGGTAGATGGAACAACAAAAACAAATTAAATCAAATTAAAAACACATATTTTACACGCGTTTAACGCTGCGATTACAAATGCAGGTTATTATATAGCTATAGACACAACCAAAACCAACAAAAGGTGCTGGAATAACAAGTGAATCAGTCAAACAGGAGGATTTCAATGATACAAGCAGTTGTTTTTGATTGGGCGGGGACGATGGTAGACTATGGGTGTTTTGCTCCCCTTAATGTATTTATGGAAGTCTTCCGCAAAAGAGAGATCGCAATCACCTTGTCAGAAGCGAGAGCGCCCATGGGACTTCTCAAACGCGATCATATTAGCGAAATTTTAAAAATGGAGCGTGTCGCCGGCTTATGG
>NZ_JBFTQB010001113.1:0-1783 GCF_056398785.1 Paenibacillus sp. 01T422
TTCCTAGATTGAAAAAAGAAATAAATGTAGAAAACATTTCAAACCTCCAGATTATCTCGTCTTTTTTTGTCTTATATTGTCGATGATATCAAATGAATGTTAATTACTTGTCATTTATTTTTGAATTAAATGTAAAAATGAATTTGTTGTGGGCCTCTGATCGGCTTTGATAAGGGGAGGTTTATTGAATATATTTTATTAGTAAATTTTCTGAAAGTCGGCTTCGCTAACGCGGATGCTGATGTGATGAATGAGAAGTTATCAATAGGACTGTTCCCGAGTACTGACGAGAGGAGCAATCTGGAAAGACTGAATTGTCACCGCCTTACGTGGTGAAGCGGAAAATAATGAAGGCATCCCAAGACAATCCCTACTGCATTATAATTAGTAAAATAAACAAAACGCTAGGTTGTAGTGTAAACGCGGCTTAGCGTTTTGCTTGGAATTTGTCAAGCAGCTCTAATTTCAGTTACTAACGAACTAGGGGACTGTTCTGCAGCCCAGCCCATTTAAAAATATAGTACTATAGATTTTAAAGTACTAAATAACCTAATTTATGCTATTTTTTGATATGATTATAGAAGGGATTTAATGGATGATTTTTTGGGGGTGCTTTTTTGCAACACTTTAATTGGAGTAACATAAGAAGTTATGAAAATTCACAAAATAATGCTTTTGAAGAATTAGTCTGTCAACTTGCCCGGGAAGAAATTATTCATTCTAAAGTATCTTTTACAAGAGTTGGTGCTCCAGATGGAGGAGTTGAAGCATACTGTACTTTGGAAAATGGAGATGAATACGGCTGGCAAGCGAAATATTTTGATTCAATGGGTGACTCACAATGGAATCAAATTGAAAAATCATTTAAAACCGCATTTAAAAAGCATCCCAATTTAGTAAAATACTATATTTGTATTCCTATGGACAGACAAGACCCTAGAATAGAAGACAAGAAGTGGTTTATGGATAGATGGGAGGATCATGTTTTAGAATGGTCAAAGTTTTCTCAGCAACATCAAAGAGATATTACATTCGAATATTGGGGAAGTTCTGAACTACTCTCTAGAATATCACAAGAAAAGAATTCAGGTAAAAGGAAATTTTGGTTTGGAAATGAAGAGTTTTCTAATCAATGGTTTAGTGAAAGATTAAATATAAGTATCGATTCCCTTGGGAAGAGATATACACCATCTTTAAATTTTGAATTAGAGATTTCAAAAATATTTGATGGGATTGCAAGAAATAACAGTTTTAAAGAACAGTTTGATAGCTTTTATTACGAGATTATGAAGAAAACAAGTCTTGTTAATGGTCGAATAAAAGAGAAAAGCTTAGAGAAAAATAAGGAACAAATTAATTTGAAATTATTAGAATTAAATAGTTGCTACAACAACTTAGATTGGTATGAAATGGATGAAATCAGGTTAACTAAGTTTGATGATTTATGTAATCAATTAGGAAAATTAGTCTCAGATTGCATGAATGAATACTATAAGCTAAGAAACATATCCAGCAATGGTGAAAACAAAAAAACAGAATCAAATGATTATTATGGGAATAAAAAATTTAACTCTGAGGTTGAGTATTTAAGGAAATCTCAAGATGCACTTGAAGCTTTTCAAGGATTTATTGTTAGTCCAACTGCTTTATTAGCAAATAATCCAATCATGATATTAAAAGGTGAAGCTGGTATTGGCAAATCTCACTTACTAGCAGATATTGCAAAGCAAAGAAATGATATTGGTTTGCCTACACTATTGTTACTTGGCCAGCACTTTATAAG
>NZ_JBFTQB010001114.1:0-2771 GCF_056398785.1 Paenibacillus sp. 01T422
TCTAAGGGCAGAACGATTAAGGAGTTTGTTTTGGGCGTTCTCTTAATCCCTAGCCTGTTTAGCTTCATTTGGTTTTCCGTGTTCGGAGGAACGGGGCTGCATTTGGAATTGTTTGATCATTATCCAATAGCCGCGGCGGCTAAACAGGATGTTACGTCTGCATTGTTTTTAACGCTAGAGCAGTTGCCATTGGGTTACATTATAGCCTTTATTGCTACATTGCTGATCATTACTTTTTTCATTACATCCGCAGATTCTGCCACTTTTGTGCTCGGAATGCTTTCAACAAAAGGAAACCCTAACCCAGCGAATAAAGTTAAAATTGTTTGGGGAGTCCTGCAATCGGCTATTGCTATCGTACTCTTAGTTAGCGGTGGCTTAAGTGGTTTGCAGACCGCTTCTATTATAGCGGCAGTACCGTTCGCAGTAATTATCATTGGCATGTGCGCTTCTTTAATGATTGCGCTCAGGCAAGATGACCAAATATTAAGAACCAGAGACCAGAGGCGCATGAAGAAACTGGACGAGCTTCTGAGCAAGCAAAATGAATCTTAATGATGTTGATTTATGAGTTCAATCGTTGGTAGGTCTCTTTGTCACAAATAACAAAAAGTCTTGCAGTTTCGGGTATTCTTTCAAAGAGTCTTTTGTTAATATTAAGATTTCCTCCATCGGAAATTAATGTTGCTCCTTTCATCAACAGATCTTGAAAAGCATCTATCATATTGTGTGATTTCGTCAGCAAAGATAAATACCGCTCTTGCCTGAGATAAATTAGCCTTTTCCAGTGTAGTCAGTTGTTGTGGATTTCCTTGTATATAGTGTACTCGGTCATGTTGGATTGGCGTTTTCTCTAGGATGTCAATGAGTACAACTTCCGACGTTGCGTCTGTATTTAGAATCTCATGAATGGCATTCTGCGCATGTTTGCTCCAATCAATGATTACAAAATGATTTTGCCCTGAGTAACGCAATTTCCCTTCCTCCTTCAAGCGTAAATACATAAATAATGAGTCAATGACTTTACTGATAATGAGAGAAATGAGTCCGATGCCAAAAAAATAAATGATCATACCTAAACATTTGCCAGCAATAGTATGAGGATAATAATCGCCGTATCCGACAGTCGTGACGGTTGTCATTACCCACCATAACCCATTGAAGCGATTCTCAAATGTATCTGGCTCCAGTTCATATGATAATAAAGAATTGATTCCGATAAACAGAATAGTGACAATGAAAATAAGCTTCGTGTTCATTCGAATCATTCGAATGAGGAATTTTGTGAAAAAAATCTTAAATCTTCCTCCAATTAATTATGACTGCAAATATTGTAGCATAACCTGGCTGGAATTAATTCTTGTTATATAAAATTACGCCAAATAACCCTCCGATCCAGCTTCCAGTTGAAGGTGAGTAGGAGGGTTGCTTGGTTTTCAGTAATAGTGATATTACTATGTAGTAGTTATTTCAGCAAATAAGTATCAATAAATGCTTTGGGGACATAGGTCATATGTTTAATAAACGAAGGTGCGTACATGAGCATATCTTGCATAACACCGACCTTTATGTTTTTGCTATCGATTTGAAGCATGAAAGAGTTATTCATCGACATCATATTAAGGTAACACACATATCTTAAGAAGACTTTCGTAATCCTTACAAATGACTTACATCTTAGGAGTTTCATATTTAATATACCCGCACTTAAGTAACAACCTCACGAAAACCTTCGAATTGCTCCTTATTTCCACTAATCAATAAACGATCTCCAAGTCCGATTCCTTTACCAGCCATTTCCGTTTGTAGATTTGGGGATTCGATACGTACAAGCAGTCTTTTCTCGGCTGCCGCTTGAACCGATTGAGCAAATTCCATGTTAAATGCATCATCCATGGTTGCCACAACAAGGATATCGGCATCAAAAGCGCCATGCTGTCTTAAGGTGATTTCATTCAATTGTTGGATGTGATAAATAAACGGGTGCACTTGGTGTATATGGGATGTACTGTTTCCTTCAGGCCCATTAGCCGTATATACACGAATCTCATACATATCTTCATTCATTAAATCTTGCGCAACGGGCATGGAAATATGATTCATTCCAATAATGGTCACCCGTTTCTTGCGAATCGTTGGCTTGGGGGCTAGCTTATTGAAGAGGATTGGGAACAAAAGACAACTAAGGATGGCTACCAGAATGAGTGCCCCATGAAAGGACTCTCCAATGATATGTAAATCCAAAGCCAACGTTGCTGCCGCGATGACCAAACTAAGCTTGGAGGAGAGTAACAAGCCGGAGCTGATGACCTCCCGCCAATTGAACCATTTTTTTAATATGAGCATGGGGATGATTTTGGCAACAAACATAACGGCCAATAGAAGTGGGATCGACATTAATATTTTGGTATCCGCTAATAAATATTTCAATTCAAGCTTCGCACCCACCATTACAAAAAATATGGGGATTAAAAAACCATATCCAAACGACTCCAGTTGGTGGATGAATTCTTTCTTGGGACGAAGCAAGGATACAATGATTCCTGCAAGAAAGGCGCCTAATATATTTTCAACACCTAAGCTTTCCGATAGAAAAACGATAACTAATATTAATGTGAAAATGGCTCTAGTACCGAACTGAATGGAACTTTCGCCTAAGACTTGAAACACTTTTCCGGATGCGAACTGTTTAACAAATAAATAAATGATCGCTACCAACAAGAAGAAAAGCAGAAGCAATACCAGCTTGGACATATTGCTGGACAGAAAGC
>NZ_JBFTQB010001115.1:0-1774 GCF_056398785.1 Paenibacillus sp. 01T422
CCCTGCTAACTATGGACGGGCAATTATTCTCTAGTTATTCCTATTATGAGTTTGATCCCTCAAATTTTAAAAAAGAAGCTTGGTTTGATGATATCGCCAGATTGTCTGCATTGGACACGCTTTTTTTAGGCGTTCAACCGAATTATTTGAAGTCCAGGGTAGAAGAGAATGCCTACGTAATCATGACAGCTCGAGTGCTGATGGATAACTCTGGGAAACCATTTGCCTATTTGATCGTAAGCCGTATGGAGAATACGTTCAGTACTATTTTCGACAAATTTTCTGAGGAAATTTTCCTGCTGGATACGAGCAACCATATACTGTCTCACAGAGATAAGAAATACATTGGGGATAACTTCCTAAACTTAATTCAGGAAGGTGTCGTAAAATCTCCTGAGATTATTCGCTTAGGCGGGAAAGCACACCTCTATGCGTCGACACCACTTCGTCACGCAGGTTGGACTTTGGTCAGCCTTACTCCGTACGAACAATTAACCGATAAATTAACTAACATAACTCGATGTGGTTTGATTTTACAAGTGCTTTTTGTAGTTGTATTCATCCTCCTACTCGCCTACTTGCTACGTAAATTTACAAAACCAATTCAAGTACTTGGTGAAGTTGCGCTTAAGGTTGAAGGTGGGGATATAGAAGTGAGATCTAACATAAGAGGAGGGGATGAAGTTGGACGTCTGGGTCACGCTTTTGATCATATGCTTGACCGTTTACTCCAGATGCTCACACAAGTCAAACTTGAACAAGAGCTTAAGCGGCAAGCCGAGATCGAGATGCTGCATGCGCAAATTCACCCTCATTTTTTGTTCAATGTATTAAGCTCCATTCGTTTAAAACTGCTATTGAAAGATGATGAAGAGAACGCCGAACTAGTCGGATCTTTGTCAACTTTATTACGTTCTAGCATTGCCACGAAGCAGGAATTTGTGTCTTTGCTTGTTGAGGTTGAGATGGCCAAGCAGTATATGGTATTGATGAACTTTACTATGCGGCATCCAGTCGTTTCTCGCATTCATGTTAATCCCGAATTGCTTCCGGAATCTGTGCCAAGATTTATTCTGCAGCCAATCATTGAAAATGCTTATAAGCATGGTTTTACTGGTAAAAGCGGATGTATTACGATAAATGCGGACAAAGTTGAAGAAAACTTACTGATTTCGGTTAAGGATAATGGGCTTGGTATGGATGCTATAACATTGAGTGACTTACAGGAACGATTAATTCTGAACAAAAGACAAATTATTGAAGAATCAGCTGATAATGGTACTAAACATATTTCAGGTATAGGGCTAACTAATGTGTATGAACGTCTAAAGTTAATTTATGGGGAGCAGTTTCAGATGACGATACAAAGCGAGAATAATCTTGGTACCCAGATTGTAATGATCTTCCCAATGATAAAAATGGAGAATAAATAACATGTATAAGGTTATTATCGCTGACGATCATATGCCTGTTATTGACTACTTGAGGGCAAAAATCCCTTGGCAAGAACTCGGATTGGAGCTTATTGAAGCTTGTTCGGATGGAGAAGAAGCGGTTCATGCTTGCAAAATTCTTCCGCCTGATATTCTAATTACCGATATCGGTATGCCGATCATGAATGGATTAGATGTAATTGAAGAGGCTAGAAAAATCAATCCTGGATTAAAAACTATCATTTTGTCTTGTCATGAAGATTTTCAATTTGCTCAGAGGGCGGTAAAGTTGAGTGTTAATGACTATATTTTAAAAGAGACTCTACGCATAGAGCAGCTGG
>NZ_JBFTQB010001116.1:0-1773 GCF_056398785.1 Paenibacillus sp. 01T422
ATCCTGCCCGATGGTATGTACCGCGCTAACAATGTCCTCTGCTGTGAGGATGTGTATAGAATCGGCTTTTTGGGAGATATACTCTAGTATGATGTCGATGAACTCTTTGCAGAGGCTGATTCTTTGGGTAAGGACGGTTTCCTCTTGTAATGCTTGTTCGTATTTGTTTTGGATTTGTTGCATGGCCTCCACCTCCATCATTACGTATATGCGTACCAGTTATAAAAATATTATATGGTACGTTATTGCGTATAGTCAACAACTAAACATGATGACTCGAAGGGTGATCTAACCATGGCAAAAAAGGTAATCGTTAAAATATCTGAACTTACTAAAAAACACAAAATTTCCTTGCGTGAATTGTCAAGGCTTTCAGATGTCCGACATGCCGCCCTAAGTGAGTTAGCGAATGGAAAACGGGAGAATATTAACTTCAGTCATATCGTGAGGATCGCTGAGGCTCTAGAGCTTCAAGATATTCGGGAGATTATTGATATGATCGAGGTTGATGAATAATTAAATTAAGTGAAAGAAAAATCAAAAAACCCTAGAAGCGTTGAGCTCCTAGGGTTAAAATTTATACTGATTTCGTATTTCTGCATTTTGGAAATGTAGAACAACCAAAAAACTGCTTACCCTCTCTGCCTTTTCTCATAACCATAGGGGCACCACAAGAGCAAATTGTTTCTTTCGAAGAAGAAACCTCTGCTTGAGATCTTTGTATTTCAGCTTGTGCGGTTGGTTTTACGGGTTGTGCTTTCAGCTTCTTATTGCTTGGCTGCCATTTACCCCATGCTTTTAGTTTCTGTTCTACCAATGCTCCATGCCAATAATCAACTTTGAATTGTTCTGCCTCTTTCTTAGCTGGATCCGTTAGATCTGATGTAGTGATTAGCAAGGAAAGGATGCAATCATGATTCCGCTTAGCCCCAACTAACTCACGGACAATCTGTACACCTACATTGTTATGGTCAGCATAGCATTTTGCTTGCACAGCTGTTTTCTCTCCACGTTGGTCAATGATAACTAGATCCACTCCACCATCTTTACCTCCCACACCTACTTCATGAACTTTGTAGCCTTGATCACGAAAGTATAGCGCAAGTAATCTTTCGAACTCTGCACCAGATAAGCGATCAAATGAACTATGCAAGATTTCATCATCTGATCTATTTTGTGTCATCCGTGGTCGTTGTGTATTACTGGAGCTACTATAATTTTTTACTGACTTCCTTTCTTTGCTCTTCTTCTTTTTAGGTATCAAAACTACACTTATACTAATTAAGACAATCAGACCTATAAACCCCATGATAACGCTGGCTACAGTCCAGCTTTTCGTCATATTTTGTATTTCAGCGTAGTTGTCTGTACATTTAATCAAAATAAAAACAGCGCCTATAAACCAAATCATAGAGGCAAGTTTTTGTGGTATCCATTTTGCAAGAATTCGATAATAAATAATAACTCCTATTAATGAAAACAATGCAATGCTTGCAGCGATAAATACCAATGGATAAAGTAAAGCTTGATTCATCAGTTGTCCTAGTTCACTATTCATACGTATAGATTCCTTCCTCTACTCCAATTCAATCCCCAAAACATGACTACCCAAATCCAAATGCTCCCTATCCAGCGTAACCTTCACCTTCCCCGCACGCCGCTTCTCTCTCCACTCGCTCAACTCTTCTTCCGTTTCCAAACGCAGTTCCGAAACCTCATTCGCTCGACTAAGCATATAATCCGTTGAATACAAAATCCGATAAATCCCATGCC
>NZ_JBFTQB010001117.1:0-1771 GCF_056398785.1 Paenibacillus sp. 01T422
ATGTAGTTGTGTCCGACCTTTGGCCAGCACTGCCGCCAGCATGGCATTAATTGTCGCGCCAGAAGTAATGGTATCGAAATAAATGTCCGCCCCCTTCAGCTCAGCAGCTTCGACCTCATAATAATCTTTGAAAAGATTGACCTGCGCTCCCAGCGCTTTAAATACCTTAATATGTTGATCAATCGGTCTTGAAACGAAATCATCGCCACCAGGTAACCCGATTGTGACTTTGCCGAATTTGGAAAGCAACGCGCCTGCGAAATAATAAGAAGCCCGATAGCTTGAAGCTTTACCTGGATCAATCACTGAACTGTGAATCCACCGTGGGTCTATAATGACTTGTCCGCCTTGCTGTTGTAACTTCATTCCGATATCTCGTCCAATCTCCGCAATAACACGGACATCGTCTATGCGTGGGATACCCTCGAACGTTACGATGTTGTCTGCGAGACAAGCAGCAGCAAGTAAAGCAAGGGAGCTATTCTTCGCTCCCGGTATATGTACCGTTCCGTTAAGTGGGCCAGAATATTCTGCCTGTATATACTTCAAGAAATGTCCCTACTTTCCTTATGACGATTTCAATTCAGTTTCGAGCATGTAGCCACTGCCGCGGACAGCGCTAATCAGAAAGGTCGCTTTTCCATATTTTTTTCGCACTCGATAGATCAGCGCATTCAGTTCATCCAGTGTCACGTCTGAGAAGCCTTCTGCTCCTGTCGATCTTTCCGGCCATACTCTAGATTTAATTTCCTCGAGCGGAACGAGCCGATTGGCATTATCATGCAGCACTCGAATCAGTAAATATTCTTTTTCGGACATTAGGATACGTTTGCCTTCCACGACACATTCTCTTCTCTCCCAATGAATCATGAGCGGCAATTCCGGTATTTCCAGATGACCGGTGATGCTGAGCGGTTCGATTTCTAAGGTCTGATCGGCAAACATATAAGAAAAGTGGATGACGGTCATCCCCTTAGAGAGCTTAATGATATCAAAATTTTTCAACGTATAGGGGGTATGTGGCGTTAGCAAAACACCGTTGATCTCTGTTCCGTGACGACTCCCTAAATCATATAGAACCRCCTTGTCTTGCTCTTTCCGGATGACGAGATGCTCCCGGGAAATAAAGGCGTTCGTTAGGGGCAAATCCGGAGTTAACTGATTGGATACCCGGCCGACCAGTGTTTCATCCTCACTGAGATTCACGCAGGTGCCCGATCGATAAGGTTCACCGCGTACGATGTATAAGCATGCAAAGTTTTCCAGTTTACTTCCCTCCTCTTGCTGATGCTGCTTCACTCCTTCAAACGGAAAATGCCCTCTATTATTATCGTAACTCAAAATGAGTCTGATTAAAACCTCTTGACACTGACGCCTCGCTCACATTTCAGTAACAGCGGTCTTCAGTTCGCTTAGTTACGGCAATTGTTGCTCTCAAATCAGTTTTAACCAATTTGAGAGCAATCTAACATTCTGCACATAAAATTTCCTGCTTCTAGTTATCCCGCACCTGCAATAACTAGCCCCCAAATAAAATATCCATAATGGTTCCAAGCTTACCTGATTTATGTCCTCTTAGAACATCCGGATTATAAACTTCTACAAAGCCGCAATTCAAGCATGAAACAAATAAAAAATGATTGTATTCGATATCAAAAATCTTACTAAAACCTGTGCCACTCATAGCAACTTCTTTGACCAAACACTCCCGAGTTCCGCACTTCGCACATTTGAATTTATTACTTATCGCATCCTCAATGTTAAGTTCCTC
>NZ_JBFTQB010001118.1:0-2689 GCF_056398785.1 Paenibacillus sp. 01T422
ATTTCAGGGAATCATATTGCTCTTCAATCGAGTCACGGTGTTGTCGCTGTTTCCAATGAAGACCGAGAGATCGGGGAAGAGGATATTGATCGTGTTATTCAAGCGGCAAGAGTCATCGCATTACCTCCCGAGCGTGAAATTATTGGAGTCGTACCCAAGCAATACTTAGTGGATGGACAAGAAGGCATTAACGATCCTCGCGGCATGATCGGCGTTCGCTTAGAAGTGGAAGCGACGATTATCACAGGCGCGAAGACGGGGATACATAATCTAATCCGTGTTGTGGAAAAGTCCGAACTTAAGGTCGCAGGCCTCATCTTGATGTCGCTTGCATCCGGACAGTTAGCTCTTTCCAAGGATGAGAAATCAGTTGGAACTGTTCTGGTTGATGTTGGTGCAGGTGCAGCGACGATCGCTGTGTTTGAACAAGGGAATCTGACAGCCACATCAACGATTCAAATCGGCGGTGAGTATATCAGTAATGATATCTCGATAGGTCTTCGTACTCAGCTCGAAATCGCAGAGAAAATAAAGCTGAAATACGGTTGCGCATCGGTAGAAGACTCAGCCCCCGATCAAATGTTTAAGGTTACGCGTATGGGAAGCAATGTGGAAAAAGAGTTTTCGCAAGTTGATCTTGCGAATATTATTGAACCCCGCGTTGAAGAAATTTTCCAAATGATACGTGCAGAAGTGCATCGTCTGGGATATGGCGATTTAGCCGGTGGGTATGTGCTCACGGGCGGAACTGTTTGTATGCCAGGTGTACTCGCTATTGCACAAGCTGAACTCGCTACGTCTGTTCGTATTGCCGTTCCAGATTTCATCGGAGTGCGTGATCCTTCTTACACAAGTGGTGTTGGCATCATACAATTGCTCAAGCTCTGCATCTCTCCAAATCGGTGCATAAACTACAAATCGGGGACAAGCTAACGCGTGGTCTTGGCGCAGGCGCTAACCCGGATGTTGGGAAGAAAGCGGCAGAAGAGTCAAGGGAGATGATTCTGAACACGCTTCGCGGCGCAGACATGGTATTCGTTACTGCAGGTATGGGTGGCGGTACTGGAACTGGAGCTGCTCCTGTTATTGCTGAAATCGCCAAAGAAGTGGGCGCATTAACCGTTGGTGTTGTTACGCGTCCGTTTACATTTGAAGGTCGCAAACGTTCTCTGCAAGCAGAGCAAGGGATTGCTGCACTGAAAGAGAAAGTTGATACTCTCATTATTATTCCTAATGACCGTCTCTTGGAAATCGTAGATAAGAAGACGCCTATGCTCGAAGCTTTCCGCGAAGCGGATAACGTACTTCGTCAAGGTGTACAAGGGATCTCCGACTTGATCGCGGTTCCTGGTTTAATTAACTTGGACTTCGCCGATGTGAAGACGATCATGACTGAACGCGGCTCCGCCCTGATGGGAATCGGAGTGGCAACAGGTGAAAACCGTGCGGCTGAAGCAGCGAAAAAGGCGATTTCCTCGCCATTGTTGGAGACGTCGATCGAAGGCGCTCGTGGGGTTCTGATGAATATCACAGGCGGTGTGAACCTCAGCTTGTACGAAGTCAATGAAGCAGCAGATATCGTGGCATCAGCTTCCGATATTGAAGTGAATATGATTTTCGGAGCCGTCATTGATGACAAGCTGAAAGACGAAATTCTGGTAACGGTCATTGCTACTGGTTTCGAGCACAGAGCTTCACCACTGTCTCAACAAGTTAAGCGTCCCGTAAGTGGGCAGCAAGAACAACCACAATCCTCGCCATCCGTTTCTTCCGACCGACTGAACAACCTCAAACCTTTTGGCTCACAGCCATCAAACGATCAATTAGATATTCCGACGTTCCTGCGCAATCGCGGGCGGAATAACGACAAATAATTACACGAAATGTGTAAAGAGACCGAAGACCTACGTCATGTAGGGGCTTCGGTTTTTTGTTGTTTTGAAGGCTTTTCTAGTTAGCAAAAGGCCGCGTCAACTGACAAAAAAAGTAGTAGCCTACTAGCAAGTTTAGACAGACTTTGAACTAGGATTGCCCTATACTGATTTAGAACCTTAAAGTTTCGTCAGGAAAATGGTTGGAAAAGCATCTATCATGGAGGTGAGGACATTGTGATCGTCTACGCGGATCTCATTTTCCTGCTGAACTTTCTGATGGATGCGGCCATGCTGATCGTAACGGCCAAAACGCGGAAAATACCGTTCAAGTGGTGGAGAATCGTAGGTTCGTCGTTCTTAGGAGCCTCCTATGTCGTCATTATGTTCTTGCCGGTGCCCTTGTTTCTTTTTACATTTTCTGTGAAATGTATGTTTTGTATAGGGAGTAGGAGACTACACGGCCTCCTGTAAAGGATTAATTGATACTGGAAACCAATTGTATGATCCACTAACGCGCACCCCTGTGATGGTCATGGAAGTGTCGGAATGGGGCGATGTACTACCTGTAGAATGGCTGCAGCGGATTCGGTCAGCTGACGTTGATCAAATCATAAGCGGTTTGGGTGTAGAAGAGTTCGTTTGGCAGGACCGCTTGCGTCTAGTGCCTTATCGGGGCGTTAATCGGAACACCCAATTCATGCTGGCCATTAAACCGGATAAGGTGGTGATTACCCATAATAGTACGCAAATTGAAGCATCTAAGGTGCTTATCGGACTCGACGGAGGAAAGCTTTGCAGTGACGGCTCCTATCAAG
>NZ_JBFTQB010001119.1:0-1770 GCF_056398785.1 Paenibacillus sp. 01T422
GCTGACCACGGAAAAAGGAGTGTACACGATGGGTTTTATGAAGATTTATGTCAGTAAGCACTGGAAGTTATTTCTGGTTGCTGTCTTTTTCGTGACGTTGGAAGCGCTCGCCGATTTGCTGCAGCCGACGATTATGTCACATATCCTGGACGTAGGCGTTGCGGAGAAACGGCTTGACTATGTATTCCGCATGGGCGGTTTGATGCTGATCATCACCGCGTTCGGTGCAGTTGCTGCCTCGATGCGCAATATTGTCGCAAGCCATGTTTCACAGAAATTCGGCACAGAGCTAAGAAGGGATTTATTCGAGAAAATCCAATCGCTCTCGTTCGCGAATATCGAGCAGTTCGAACGCGCATCATTAATTACGCGATTAACGAATGATGTGACACAGGTGCAGAACTTTGTAAATGGTCTTATGCGCATTTTTGTTAAAGCTCCCCTCCTATGTATCGGGAGTCTCATTATGGCCGTGCGGCTCAATCCAAATTTGGCTGTCGTACTGCTTATCGTTGTTCCGGTCGTCAGCGTGCTCGTTGCGTTGAACTTGAAGGTGGGATTTGCCCGGTTTGTCGGCGTACAAAAGTCGCTGGACAGCGTCAATCGGGTTATTCGGGAATATCTGTCCGGCGTTCGCGTCGTCAAAGCTTTCAACCGTTTTGACCACGAGACTGGCAAGTTTCAACAGGCGAATATCGACTATCAGAACAAATCCATCCGGGTGACGAGGCTGCTGGCAATTTTTAATCCCTCTATCCTGCTCAGCGTCAATTTCGGGATCGCAGCCGTGTTATGGTTAGGAGCCTCGCGCATCAATAACAATCAGATGCAAGTCGGACATATCGTCGCATTCGTCAATTACATGACACAAATTTTGTTCGCACTGATGACGATTTCTATGGTTTTCAACTTATTCGTACGAGCTAAAGCTTCCGCCAATCGAATCGGTGAAGTTTTTGATCAAGTAAATACAATGACATGGGACGTCGCTACGGCACTGCCAACTGGGCGTCAAGGATGCCAGATTGACTTCGAAAATGTTTCGTTTGCCTATGAGGGGGCTTCAGGAGATCCTGTATTGAGAAATATCAATTTGACATGTCTGCCCGGTGAAACGATTGGCATTATTGGGTCTACCGGTTCCGGGAAAAGCAGTCTGGTGAGCCTCATTCCCCGGTTCTATGATACAAGCTCTGGCACGATACGCGTAGATGGTGTAGACATCAGCAAGCTTGATCCAGAGAAGCTGCGTGATCGCATTGCTATCGTGCCGCAGAAATCAATCCTGTTCAGCGGCACGATTGAAGAGAATTTGCGTTGGGGGCATGAGCATGCCACAAGCGATGACATTACGCACGCAGCAAAAATGGCAGAAGCGCATAGCTTTATTACTGCGTTTCCCGAGAGTTATGAAACGATGCTTGGTCAACGTGGCGTGAACTTGTCAGGCGGTCAGAAACAGCGATTGTCGATCGCCCGCGCACTCGTCCGGAAGCCGGATGTTCTGATTCTTGACGATTGCACAAGCGCATTAGATACGACAACCGAGACAAGTATTAAAGAATCGCTCAAATCATTCGCATCTGATGTCACCTGTCTACTCATTGCGCAGCGGATTACTTCGGTTATGGATGCAGATAAAATCGTTGTCATGGACGACGGTGAAATTGTTGGCATTGGCACACACGAGATGTTGATGAAGAGCTGCCGCGTCTACGTAGAAATTTTCCAATCACAATTCGGAAAGGAGCTGCCTCATCATGTCAAAGC
>NZ_JBFTQB010001120.1:0-1769 GCF_056398785.1 Paenibacillus sp. 01T422
GTTCTTTATATACATGCAAGTAAAGTTGAAGAGACGACTCGCAGCTTGCTCAAGCTGCCATACGTCAAAAAAGTAGAGAAATCTTATCGCAACGAAATCAAAACCGAATACAGTAGTGATGTGCCGGACAAAACTAGATTTTACACCCTTTGAGGCTGTAGTGCAAAACGAAAGCTTCGGGAGAAGCTTTTTTTATTTTTTGAATTTTTAGATAATAAGCATTTTTTCATGAATTCACAAATATTTATTAATAATTTTATATATTCTTACATGGGAAAAAAAGTTATAATCAAGTAAACTATAACTTACATACAATCATGGAATAGGTACGCGGACTCATTTTTGTAGGAAAGGGGGTGTGATCATGAAAGACAAAGTAATGGGGAGATGGAGTACTTATGAACCATTCTTCGTGCAGCTGGGTGACRAGAAAGTGGCGGATGTCGTGATCACCAATCATGCGAAGCTGAGATGGAGTGATCGTGTTTCTAGCGATAACAACTCACTGGAGGAAATCTGCGCTTTTCTATGGGAAAAGCTTAAAAATGATAACATCGTCCCTTATTATCGAAATGAAGAGGACGTTTATCTGATTGATGATGACCTTGTTGTCGTTGCTGAGTTTTCTAACTTGGAGAATGAAACAGATCTAGTGGGCAATCCGCTGCATAAGATGATCATCGTCACCTTCCTCGGGAGAATGTCCGAAACCATGGAGCTCCGCGATTTGAAATCATATTATTCTTGGCTTAGGCATTCACGGCGCATGACGTTGATCAAGAACAGCCGCAAGCGCCGATAACTGGATAATAGCTGGATCAAGAGCGTGTCCTTCGCGACATGCTCTTTTTATGTCTGAATGGACTGTGCGTGCGCAATTTCATATAATGTAGCAAAGAGAGGCGGGTTTTCATGGCACTTAATTTTCATCAACTCCACATTTTTTATACCGTTGCGGAAAAAGGAAGTTTCTCACATGCCGCCGGAGCGCTCCATATGACCCAGCCTGCCGTCACGATGCAGGTTCAATCCCTTGAGGATTATTTCGGCGTGAAGTTATTTCACCGCAGCACCAAGAAGATCGAGCTCTCTGAAGCGGGAAGAGCACTGATGCCGTTTGCTAAGAATAGCATTGAGTTGATCAGGGAAACGGACGTTGCGATGTCTAGGTTCACCAAAATGATTGAAGGGCGGCTGCAGCTTGGCGCGAGCTTGACGATGGGCGAATACATTTTACCTCGTCTCCTTGGACCATTCAGCAAAGACTACCCGAACATCTCTGTTTCCATGAAGGTCATGAATACCACACAGATTCTGGATGAGGTCCTTGGTCATCAGCTTAATTTCGGGCTTGTTGAGGCGCCGATTCATCATCCGGATGTTCATACGGAAGCGATTCTAAGCGATGAGCTTAAGCTTATTGTGCCAGCGGATCATCCCCTAGCAGATATGGCTGTTGTTACAATCGAAGAAGTGCTGAAATATCCATTCGTGCTTCGTGAGCAAGGCTCCGGGACTAGAAGGGTGATGGAAGAGGAATTCGCCCGCTGCAACATGGATTGCTCCACGATGAAGATTGTCATGGAGCTTGGCAGTACAGGCGCTATCAAATCAGCCGTAGAGGCGGGGCTTGGCATCTCCATCCTATCGCAGTCTTCGGTTAAGCACGAAGTGACCTTAGGGCTGTTTAAAGTGAAAACGATTGAGAATATCAGATTTGAACGCAGCTTCTATGCGATCTATTTAAATTCCACGCTGCTTCCTATATC
>NZ_JBFTQB010001121.1:0-1762 GCF_056398785.1 Paenibacillus sp. 01T422
GTCTTTGAGCCGGGCGTGATGACCTATGGCGGCAACGTGAGATTCTCACAGCTGTTAGCGCTTCTGCTTGTCATCGGAATGGCAATTTTGATTATCGTAAGAAGGAAAAAAGGGTATGCCAATGTTCGTTATGCGGACCCTATCGTCTCCTCAAAAATATTAGATAAAAACAGAGTAGTGAAAGATCAAGAGCAACAGGATAAAGGAGCAGATTATGATTCAAACCGTACTGTTTGACCTGGATGGAACAATTGTTGATACGAATGAGTTGATTGTACAGTCCTTTTTGCATAGCTTAGAAGGCGAAACAGCAGAACCTGTAGGCAGGGAGCTAATTATCCCGAATATGGGGCGTCCGCTTGTGGAGCAAATGGAGTTTTTTACAGGTAAAAAGGAAGTGGAAGAGCTTATTATGAAATATAGGAAGTTTAACCTATCTAAGCATGATGAGCTTGTTAAGGAGTTCCCTAACGTGCGAGTTGTCATGAAGAAATTGCATGAGAATGGGATTAAAATCGGCATCGTTACCAGCAAAATCAGACAAACGACACTAATGGGCCTTAAATTGTGCGGATTAGACGAGTACGTGAGCACGATCGTTACCGTTGAGGACGTCAAGGAAGCGAAACCGCACCCAGAGGGGATAATCGCCGCGCTTAAGGTATTAGGGAGTACGCCGGATCAAGCCGTGATGGTCGGAGACAGCCATTATGACATTGAAGCCGCAAAAAATGCTGGTGTCACTTCAGTCGGGGTTACATGGTCCTGGAAAGGCCGTTCTTACTTGGAGGAATACAGCCCGGATCATCTAATTGACGATATGTTCGACTTGCTGCCTATCGTGGGTCTCACGTCGGATGTGGATGCTCATTGAGAAAAACAGACAGGTACCCGGTTGAGGGTCCTAATGCCCTGTGGCAAATCTATCATACCGTCAGTAAATGGAAGGCGATTCGCAATTTCGTATTCATTCAGATTACGCGGTACTCGCCTTCGCTACGGATGAAAAACTGGATCTACCGGCATATCCTTGGGATGACGGTGGGGGAGCACACAGCATTTGCCCTGATGGTGATGGTGGATGTGTTTTTTCCAGAGAAGATACATATTGGCAGTAATACGATTATCGGGTATAACACGACGATATTGGCTCATGAATATTTGACCAAGGAATACAGGCTTGGCGATGTTCATATTGGGTCCCATGTGATGGTGGGGGCAAACACGACAATTCTCCCAGGTGTAACGATTGGGGACTACGCGATTATTGGTGCTGGTTCTGTTGTGCACAAGGATGTAGCCCCCCATAGCTTCGTCGCAGGAAATCCGCTGCAAACGATACGTCAAATATAAAATGAGAAATAAGAGTTGTGCGCTATTGAGCTGTACAGCTCTTTTTCTTTGTGCATGTAAAGGGCTTATAAATGTAGGAAACCAGAGAAAGAGGCAATTGACGGTCCTATGGTTACGTGATAAAATAGCCGTACATTCTTTATTTTGGTAGCATGGTAGCACGTTAACGTGATAAAGCAAGAGAAGAGAGAAAACAGAACTGAATTCTTAGATGTTGAGGTGAGACGGTGTCAAAGCCAAAAGTATTTGAAAAGCCGTTAGGGGTCAAGGATTACTTACCCGAAGCGGTCACGAAGCTGCGCAACATAGAATACCGTGTACTGGCTTGTATGGAACGCTGGGGATATAACCAGATCCTCACACCTACACTTGAATATTACGATACCGTTGGAGTGGCAAGCTCCACAGA
>NZ_JBFTQB010001122.1:0-1762 GCF_056398785.1 Paenibacillus sp. 01T422
TAGAAGAAACTGTCACATTTCTACCATCATTCGGCCAATTAAATAATTTGTCTGCACGTATAGATTCATACGAGTTATTTCGATTCCGCGGAGCAATATTTATTCTGTCTACATAGGTATGATGATTTACTTCATCCTTGGCAATGATCGTGAAATTGTTCGGAGCTTGTTCTTCTTCATTTTGAACACCGTCAGCAGCAAATTTACTCGCCGTAAAAGACAACTTGCCTTCTTCTGGAATTTCATATGTAACGGAAGTGACGGAATTTTCGTGGTACACAGAATACTGAACAGAGCTACCCGCCTCTTGCGGAAACATTTGATTCAAGTCAAATTCTAACGTGCTATTTTCGTATAAGTAACTCTTGGATAATTGGTTTTCATAGAGATCGTAATTCTCTTTAACGGTAAACACGATGGATTCTTGCTCGTTATCTGCTTTCATATGCTTAAATTTATAAACGCCGTTAATAGCCTTCAATGTAGCATTAGTGCCATTAATGACTGGTAAATTTTCAAAAACCTCTCCAGTATTTATGATTTCCATATCAATGTAGGAATTTCCATCTAGATTATTGAAATAGTTATGCATATCCAGTGTAATAGACGCACGTTCCTCTAAGTCAAATTGTTCAGCATTTCGCACAATAATGGGAACTGTCCCTGAAACGACACCACCCTCATTGTCAAAAACGACTACGGGGAGATTAACGGGTCCATTCGTTGCTTTAAGTGGAGTCAGCGACTGCCCATACTCTGTATTACTGACTCGAATATATTCATTTCCTGAAGTTGGGAAAACAACATTTAATAATGAATGCTCATTAGGTTCATTGGGTTCATTCGATTCATTGTTAGGATCCTCAAAAAATTGATTAATATTGAAAGATAACGGGCTTTCACCACCGTATGCATTCACATCAACATCGATACCAGAATAAGCCTCGAACGGCGTCACATTTATTTTCGGGATAGGAGCTAAATTCCCCGGTTGACTATAGGGATCATCTTTCTTGATTGTTGGTGATGCAAGATCGATGTGGCCCATCAGCTCTTCAATCTTTGATTTTTCCGAGTACTGAGACGAGAAATTCTGCAGCACAGAAACAATATTTTTAATATCAAAGTTTGAGCTAGATCCACTTCCAGCGCTTGGAATGATGATGAGATTAAATGTGTCGTGAAGAGTTGCCTCACTCTCATAAGGGGTTACAGTTACCGTAAAGGTTGCGACTTCGGTCGGAGAGTTCGCTACTAGGGGGTTCGCATTTATTTCTAAAATGCCATAACGTAATAAGTTTTGATTTACAGTCGCCAACGTCGAAGTATTATTAACTTGGAACTCCCTACCCATATAGTAGAGTGAGTGCAAATTGATATATTTTGTCCCGCCTGCTGGAATAACAATCGATTGCAGCATATCATCTTGGTTAAACATTGGAATTTCCGTTTCCACATTCGCCGCTACAGGCACAGTCATAAATGGCACAGCAATCATCGCCGTACTTGCAATCGCCCCTACTAGTTTCTTTTTTCTACTTAATGTCTTGTGTTCTTTCCCCATCATCACACCACCGTCGTCTAGTTTATTTCCCTCATTCTACCATAGCCTAGTAATGGGAAGAACCCCCAAAACGACAAAAATCCCCAAATATCGAGGATTTTATAGGAAATTTATATTATAAACAATATTTAACTAGGGCTTTATGCACACCCTCGTCATTATTTGATGATGTCACTGCATCCGCGGCTTCCTTCACCC
>NZ_JBFTQB010001123.1:0-1762 GCF_056398785.1 Paenibacillus sp. 01T422
ACGTTCGGGATGTCACGCGTAATTTCTTCAGGTCCAAGCTTCGTGTCACGTGCTTCTGACTCGTATTCCTCGATGTGAATGGATGTGTAGACATCTTCTTTCACAAGTTTTTGGCTCAACAAGATCGCATCCTCGTAGTTATAACCTTCCCAAGTCATGAAAGCTACGACAACGTTACGACCCAAAGCCAATTCGCCTTGTTCTGTCGATGGTCCATCAGCAAGAATATCTCCTGCTTTAATCACTTGACCCTTTTTCACAATCGGGCGTTGATTAATGCACGTACCTTGGTTGGAACGCATAAATTTGTGAAGCTTATATTTGACGATATTACCGCTGACTAATTTGCCATCTACCATTTCCTGGCGGCGCAGCCAAATTTCATTTGCAGCAGCTTTCTCAATAATTCCATCAAATTTGGAGACAATACATACTCCCGAGTCCTTAGCAACCTTGTGCTCCATACCCGTACCTACAAGAGGTGCTTTTGGAATCAAAAGAGGTACCGCTTGACGCTGCATGTTGGATCCCATCAACGCGCGGTTGGAGTCATCGTTTTCTAGGAACGGAATTAACGCTGTCGCTACAGAAACAACTTGCTTCGGAGAAACGTCCATGTAGTCGACACGTTCAACCGGTAGCGTTAAGTTATCATCTTTGTAACGTACGATAATCGCTGAATCAACAAATTTACTATCATCTGTCAATTCGGCATTTGCTTGCGCGATAACATAATTATCTTCTTCATCCGCAGTCAGGTAGGCGATTTGGTCAGTAATAGTTCCTGTCTTAGGATCTACCCAACGGTAAGGAGCCTCAATGAAGCCATACTCATTAATACGGGCGAAAGTAGACAGGGAGTTGATCAAACCAATGTTCGGTCCCTCTGGGGTCTCAATTGGACACATACGGCCATAGTGAGAGTGATGCACGTCGCGAACTTCCATCCCTGCGCGCTCTCTCGTCAAACCACCGGGTCCGAGTGCGGATAGACGTCTTTTGTGCGTCAACTCAGCAAGCGGGTTCGTTTGGTCCATAAACTGAGAAAGCTGGGAGCTACCGAAGAACTCTTTGATCGACGCGATAACTGGTCGAATGTTGATCAAAGCTTGTGGCGTGATGACATTCGCATCTTGAATGGACATACGTTCACGAACAACACGTTCCATACGGGATAAACCGATACGGAATTGGTTTTGCAGCAATTCACCAACAGAACGAAGTCTACGGTTACCTAAGTGGTCAATATCATCCGTATTCCCGATGCCATGCAGCAAGTTGATGAAATAGTTAATGGATGAAATGATATCGGCAGGCGTGATGTTTTTGACTTGTTTGTCGATAACCCCGTTAGAGATTACTTTAACAACCTTGCCTTCTTCCGTAGGTGAGTAAACATTAATGCACTGAACAGGGATTGTATCCGCGCCAGTTACACCTTTTGGAATAGTAAACTCTTTGTAGCCTGCTCCTTTTTCGATAAAAGGAAGGATTTCGTCTAACACACGACGATCCAGTAATTGTCCTGCTTCCGCGATGATTTCTCCCGTTTCGGAATCTACCAAAGTTTCAGCCAGACGTTGATTGAACAATCTATTTTTAATGTGTAATTTCTTGTTGATTTTGTAACGACCTACGTTAGCTAGATCATAACGCTTCGGATCAAAGAAACGAGCAACGATCAAGCTTCTTGCATTATCAAGTGTAGGTGGCTCACCCGGACGAAGACGCTCATAGATTTCGATTAACGCTTTTTCCGTAG
>NZ_JBFTQB010001124.1:0-1750 GCF_056398785.1 Paenibacillus sp. 01T422
CCTAGACACTTATTCATCTTTTACGGTGGAATATAGCTTGCCAAGCAGCTCATGCAACTTTTGAATCTCATCGTTGCTCAAATATTGGGTAATATGATCATGAGCAGCAGTTACAATTGGTATAAGTTTAGTTTTCAGACTCATTCCTTTGTCGCTAAGGAACAGGTTGTGAGATCGTTTATCGGAATCATTCTGTATTCTTCTTACGATTTCTTTCTTTTCAAGTGAATAAATCATCCTCACAACTGTGGTTTGATCTCTATCAATGACTTCAGCAAGCTCTTTCTGGCTCGTTGCTTTTTCCACGTCAAGTGCAAGGATGATCCCCCACTGCTCTGGCGTTACTTCATATTGTTTAAGTATTTTCGTGAAAAAATTAGTCATTTTTAAATCTGTACGATGAACAACGAAACCTGTGAGATTATTTAGCTCCATGATAGGTGCTCCTTTCTCCATTCATTTAATATATGCTATAGCATATAAAATAGCTTATTTAAGCTTGTTTGTCAAATGGAACGGTAAAACCAGCGGCATTACTGAACTGTTGCCTACTGCCGCTGGCTATCTCACTTTGTCTGCACCATTTAAATGTAGGTAGTCACTCTTCTACTAAGTGTCTAATTCGTTTATACTAGCACTGACAATCATATTTCATTTTGGAGGAAAGTTACATGGAAAACTCTGTTGTAGAAAGACAATTACAAGCTTATAACGATAAAAATATCGATTTGTTCATGGCGTGTTATAGTGAAGATGTGAAAATATATGATTTTCCTGACATGCTTACGATGGAAGGCCAAGAGGCCATGAGAAGGCGTTATCAAAAATTATTTGAAACCTATCCAGATATGTTTGCTACGGTTGATAAAAGGATTGTTCATGGCAAATATGTCGTCGACCATGAGCAAATAACGGGCAGATTAGCAGATGGCGCCATTCTGGAAGCAGTGGCCATGTACGAAATTAAGGATGATATCATCATTAAAGTTTGGTTTCTTAGGAACTAAACGTAAAAATCTGGAAATACCCGTCCCATTCGGAAGAATATGAATCTACATTTTCAAAATTACCATTTGTATAGTCATGAATAACGGTTTGCCAAAATTGTTGCGCTGCTGTGTTTGTTCTCATTTGCTTAACCTCCCAATGACCAGGGAAGTTGCGGAATACATCATGCGCAGCAATTTTACCAATTCCCAATCTTCTCCATTTACGCATAATGAAGAATTTTGCCATTGCATGCGTTTCTTTCCCACGTTCTTGGAAGGATGAGAAATTATTCTTTAGCTTCCTTCCCTCTTCGTTTCTTCCTTTTTCCGTCCAATAGTGATCCAAATACGAATAATCATATACGCCGTGTGAATCCGGACAATCCCCCGTATGTTCACTTTCATCATAGAGATAAATAAAGCTGCATTAAATTTCGAAATATCAAAGGATCGAACCTTTTTTACCTTTTTGGGATATATACAGTAGTAGAATTCTGAGGGGGTGAAATGAATTGAATATTTCCCAGCGAGAGGCGGAAAAGATATTTGAGGAACAGTCCGCTTTCGTATACAGATTAGCTTTATTCCTTACCAAATCCAGAACCTTGTCAGAAGATATTATGCAGGATACCTTTATTCACGTTTTTCAGGTGTATCCCCAATACGATTCTAGTAGACCTATTCAACCATGGATTTATAAGATTACGCTAAATATAGTTAGAAAGGAGCTTCGCAAACGACATTGGACGACATTATGGAAC